>CAYGIL010000001.1:0-30552 GCA_964349965.1 uncultured Candidatus Saccharibacteria bacterium
ACAAAAGGCATAACGAGTAAATGGTTCTACCACGCAATAGTAAAAATACTTAAAGAGAAAACACTTGATAGTATCATCGATTATATACCAAAAGATATCTTAGAAAAATATCACTTGCCTTCGCTCAAGACTGCACTCATTTGGATTCACACTCCGCAAAATGCAAAAGATGCTGAGTCTGCTCGTAAACGCTTTGCTTTCGAAGAAGTCTTTTGCATTCAGCTCGAACGTCAACACGACAAACTTGAATACAGAAAGAATAAATCATTTCAAATTAAACGAGAAGAAAAAGAGATCCAAGAATTTTTAAAAAGATTTCCCTTTACTCCGACTACTGCTCAGATTAAATCAATCGAGACCATTCTAGAAGATATGGGAAAAACATTCCCAATGTCGCGACTCCTAGAGGGTGATGTAGGCTCTGGTAAAACCGCCGTAGCTGCGACCGCAGCATATGCGACCGTGATGGAGCGGCCACAAAACAGCGACGGTTCGCGTCAAAAGTTTGGAAACCTCCAACTCGCCTACATGGCACCGACGGAAATCCTTGCAACTCAACACTTTGAATCGTTTATAAAATATTTTAAACATTTACCGATCAATATCGGACTCATTACTGGCTCTGGTTGTCGCAAATTCCCTTCCAAACTCAATCCTGAGGGATGGACGACGATCTCTCGCACACAACTTTTAAAATGGGTACGCGAAGGCACTATGCCGATCCTGATCGGCACACATGCACTTATCCAAAAGACTGTAAAATTCAAAGATCTCGGACTCGTCGTTATCGACGAGCAGCATCGCTTTGGAACCGCGCAACGTCGCAAGCTTGTCAGGAAAGACGGCCTCGCACCACATTTGCTTTCGATGACCGCAACCCCGATACCACGCACACTCGCCCTCACGATCTACGGTGATCTTGACCTTTCTCTACTCGACGAGATGCCCTCAGGACGCAAGCAAATCATCACTGAGATTATCCCACCGAACAAACGCTCTCAGACCTATGATGCAATCCGTAAAGAATTAGAAGCTGGTCGGCAACTCTACGTGATCTGCCCGCGCATCTTCGAACCTGACCCGGAGAAAGAACTCGCCCTCAACGTAAAGTCTACGACCGAGGAAGCAAAGCGCTTAAAAAAGGAAGTCTTCCGGGAGTACGAGATCGGGGTCTTGCACAGTAAAATGAGCAAGGAAAAAAAGGAGAAAGTGATGCAAGAATTTTCTGAAGGAAAAATTGATATCCTCTGTGCCACTTCAGTCGTCGAAGTCGGCGTCAACGTTCCAAACGCAACGATCATCATTATCGAAGGCGCAGAACGTTTCGGTCTCGCCCAGCTGCATCAGCTTCGCGGCCGAGTGATCCGAAGTTCGCATCAGGCATATTGTTACATATTCGCGGAAGCAAAAAGTGAAAAAACAATGGAACGTCTGAAGGCTCTCAAGACTGCTAAAAATGGTTTTGAGCTCGCTGAACTCGACCTCGGACTGCGAGGTGCGGGAGAGCTCGGCGGAAGCAAGCAGTGGGGTATCACTGACCTCGGAATGGAAGCAATCAAAAATATAAAAATGGTTGAGGCTGCACGCACGGAAGCGACACGCCTCATCGGCGAAGACCCCGAACTCACCATGTACCCACACCTAAAACAAAAGGTAAAAGAAAAAGCGGGAGAGTTTCATTTTGAATAAAACATAAAGCCACGTGGCGGAGAGGAAATTCTCCACTACGTGGCTAAAGCACTTCATCTCGTTAGGTTCCTCAATCAAACGATGTCTTGTGCCTTTTTTTGACGAACTTTGGCTGCGTCTGCAGCCTTTTCATCATTTTCTTTAGCGGTCTGAGCTTCCTCAGCCGCCAGCTTCGCAACCTGCTCACGACGAATCTCCTCGAGATTCGCCAGAGCACGACGTATATGTTTTTTATTGATTTTCACTTCCGCCCCCTCCTTGAGGGCTAAAAGGCTAAAATAACCTTTATCTAAGGTAAGAAAAACATATCAAAAGAGAGAATGCAAGGGAATTAAACACTTTAGATTTTACAATCTTTAAATTATCAGTTTCAAACGACCGTCTATATTTGCCGAGTAACATCTTAAAAAATTCGAATATTTATTCTTATTTATAACTTGGTTTGATTTCTTCCTGGCCTGACACGTGACTTGAAATACGTGCGAGGGAGTATAGAAGGCTCGAGAGGCGGTTGAGGTATGCGAGTGTTCCCCCACTTACTGTCACTTTCCCTTCTTCGTGTACTGCAATCACGCGGCGTTCTGCGCGACGCACGAGCGTACGAGCAAAATCAAACAGCGCGCCGATCTCGGTCGCACCGCTAATAAAAAATGTTTGAATTGGCGGAAGGATTTTCTCGATACTGTCTACAATATCCTCAACTTTTTTTATTTTGTCCTCAGTGATACCCATCTCAGCTCCAGCGACTTCGGCTTGCACGATAAATAAGTTCTGCTGCACTTCGAGCATAAGCTCTGCGCTATTTACTTTTTCAAAAATATCAAAAGAGAGATCGTGCGTTTTCGCACGGATAATTCCGAGATATGAGTTGAATTCATCGAGTGCGCCGAGTGCTTCGGCAACGTTTGAGCTTTTGGAGATGCGCTGATCACAGCCGAAGGTCTTGGTCATACCATCATCACCTTTTCTTGTGTAAAGCATAGAAGTATGTCTAAGAAAGAGTTTGACTTAGATTTCACAGACACCCGAAACACATGCAAACTCTTTGGCACCAGTCGTATTGTCACTTGCTTCGTATTGAGAGAGCTTTGAGAAATCTATTTTCCCGATTGCCTTTGCCCTTTTTTCGTATTCTTCTTTGCTGATCGCTTCGTACGGTGCGAGCTGATACACGTGCTCAGATCGAGGCAGGAATGACATACCACCAACGAAATCCCAATTTTCATACACAAAGTTTCCCACCGCGAGCCACTCATCCGGACCGACATAAATCGTCGCTGAAGGATTGTGCTCTACGAAATGCTCTTTGAGCCTCTTCCATTCTTTCATGAGATCGAGCGCTGAAACTTCATCTTTGAAGATCGCACCTTCGGGAGCCTTTACCGGGAACTCGAGAACAAACGTCGTCGCAGTTTCTGCTGACTGACCCACTTCTGGCAAGCAAGGTACACCCTGATCCTTTGCCATTTTCATGAGCGTATCAGTATGCGAAATACGAACACGTCGAATAAAGTATTTTGAAAACCAAGGGTGCATACCGGAACCGACGCCGAGGAGCTGTCCGGAGTTACCGTGCGGCTTTACGCAAGTAATCGCTGTTGATTGATTGATACCGAAACGCTTTGCATACTTTTTATTCACTTCGATCGCTTCGAGACGAAGCATATCGAGGACCTTGTCATCGCGAATAGTCGGATTGTCGTAGTAGCCTGTAAGTGACACACCGAGGAGTCGCTCCTCTTCACAGTTCTTCTTCCACTCTTTAGAAAGATATCCGAAATTTGTAAGGGTAGACTGATACGTACCGAGGAGAGTTGCAAGTTCCATCTTTCGCTTGAGCGTCTGTACCGTATCACTCGGACGGATCACGATACTGGTGAGATTACAAAACTGCTTTGAACGCAAATAAATTTCACCGCATGGGTTAAGCCCGATTTGACGCTCGTCTTTGATCGCAGCCCAGCGACGTGCAGGCACTTGCTTCTCGAGTCCACCGCGGTTAAATATTCCTCGCTCACCGGACTTTGATTTTACAAGCGCAGTCCATTCATCCAAAAATTCTTCAGCACTTGGCTTTGCGTGATACACTGCGGAATTATTTGCCATACTACGCTGTGGCTCCGTTAGATAAAACTGACCCTTCTTAGCATCACGCATTTCCGAATCTTCGAGCTCTGATACTGAGATAAGTGCACTACGTCGTACGCCTCCTGCAACTACAATCATACCGATCTGACAGATGAGGTCATGCATGTCGAGGTTGGAAAGTCTCCTGCCTTGCTTGGACAAAATCTTTCTGCGTGCGAAATCCATGAGGTCCATCAAGGGCTGCGGACCAGAAGCACGTCCACCCGCAGTTTCGAGTCGAGCACCAGCCGGACGGATCTGTGAATAGTCAAAAGTCACATCATGACCACCAAACCACTTTTCGAGTCCATGCACAAATGCATCTGCCCAGCCTTCCTTGCTGTCTTTGACGACATACACACTAGGCTTTTCTTTTACTTGTTTCTTGATCTGCGGGAATTGCTGTACATTTTCCCATTCCACTGCAAAGCCGAGTCCAGCACCACACATAGATACATACATGATCTCACCTAGGTCCTGAAACGAAGTTGGGGCTATATATGAACAGTTGTATGCCCATACGTTTGAATTTCGGCATGCCTTGCCCGCAGACCAGAAAAGCCGCATCGAAGGGCAAATCTCTTGATTTAATATTGCCTGTCTTAAATCTTCGTACTCCTTCTTTGTGAGCTTGTCACCTAGGTTCTCTCTCATATATTCCATATAGCGGTCTATCGTCTCAATCCAAGTTTCCCGCCTACCGAGTTCTGGCACCCAACGAGCATAAAATTGGTAAAAGATATATTCTGCATACGGACTCACAAAATACTTACTACTTTCTTCCACTGCCTTACGGACATCTTCACGAACTGGGCCAAAGGTTGCTCGGAGCTCTGAACGCTTGTTTCGGTACAAGATGTACTTCTTGGCAGTCTCAGTATAATGCTTCTTCATGAGCTCTTTCTCCACCATATCCTGTACGAGTTCCACTGTAGGCAGAAAAACTGCCTTTTTATGCTTTGTTACTATTTCCTCACGTAGATCGAGGAGAGACTTAAACACGCTATTTGCCACTACCTGAGACTCACCTTCACCTCCTTCGCTCGTTACCTCAAACGCCTTTCGAACTGCGTTTACAATAATATCCAAATCAAATGGTACTACCTCACCTGTACGTTTCCGTATCGACTTTATCTTTGCGAGCTCATTCTTTGAGAATTTTTCGACTGTTTTTAATTTTTGTGTTTTTGTTTTCATTTGATTTAGATTGTGTTAGGTTCGAGGTTGATAATAGAAGTAACAGGTTCGGTGCGTCGCTTACGTACAAGGAAATTATAAATTCCCGGAGACAAGACTGCAGCAAAAGTTACATTCCCAAGTAAATGCATCGCGGTAAACGGTATTTGACCAACAAGTGCAGCCATAAACGGCTGATCAAAGAAAAGCGGACCAGTCAAAAGCCCTGTGACTCCGTCAAAAAAGAGTGTGGCAACCAATGCAAAGCCCACAAACTGACCCCGTGTAGCCTTTCGATTCTTAAAATAACACCCTGAAGCGATACCGATGATTCCGTATGAAAATGAAGTGAGTACTGTCCAGAGCCCTATAGTGCCCGTTACTGCGTCATATATAAGTATGCTCAAAAATCCGAAAAGAAACCCAGCAAAAGCCCCGTATGCCTTACCAAATGGCATCGCCGCGGTCATAATCGGCTCTATGTTTGGTGCTCGGAAGGGTATAAGCCGAATAAAAAGACATGCCATCAAGCCTAATACAAAATGAAAATAATTTTTGTTATCTTGTGTCATAAAAGGTTTTAAAAATTTTAAACTTTCCAAACAGCGCAAAGGTCGTCCGTTCATTATACAGGAAAAGTAGTAAAAATTAGACAGTGGAAAACTAAAAATTAGAGTAATTTTCGAAGCAGAAAACAGTCCAAAAAAAATGTCAAAAAAGTCCGGTTTTCGGCCATATATAATAGCGTATTTTTATATTAACTTGTCCGTCCTCTTGGATTCGAACCAAGGACCCCAGAGGTATAAGCTCTGTGCTCTAACCAACTGAGCTAAGGACGGGGTTAGATCTAACTCACTTTCTCTTTTTCCTCTTTCTTTTTTAGCACAATTCCGTGCACAGTCAAAATTTTCTCGTATTCTTCCTGCTCGAGGGTCTCAACTTCTATAAGTTTTGTAGCGATCGCCTCAAATGCATTTTTGTGTTCACTGATCACTTTTTCTGCAGAATTAAACCCATCACGCACGAGTCGGGATACCTCAGCGTCTACTTTCATCGCGATGTCTTCTGAATGTTCTCTCTCGGGTATTTCGGCATACATGCTCCTACCGCCGTTGTTTGTGAGAGTTATTGGACCGATAACGTCTGACATACCAAACCTCGTTACCATCGCGCGTGCGAGGTTCGTTGCAGCCTGAAGGTCGCTCGAAGGACCCGTCGTCACGTCACCAAACATAGTTTGCTCGGCAACGTATCCACCGAGAGATACTGCGATATCATCGATAAATTCCTTTTTCGACTGCAATCTGCGGTCTTCGAGAGGAAGCTTGAGCGTATACCCGCCAGCGCTCCCGCGTGAAATGATCGAAACCTTGTGTACCGGATCTGCGTTTGGAAGTACTGACGCGACGAGCGCGTGGCCTGCTTCGTGATATGCAGTGATTTCTTTTTCTTTCTTTGAAAGGAGGTGACTCTTGCGCTCTGGTCCGAGCATGACCTTCTCGATCGCACGGATGAGGTCAAACTGAAACACTTTCTTGCGGTTCTCTCGCGCAGCAAGTATCGCACCTTCGTTCATGAGCGAATACAAGTCTGCACCAGAGAATCCCGGAGTGCGTTCTGCGATAAGTTTTAGATTTACGTCTTCTGCGAGTGGCTTTTTGGTAGCATGAATTTCAAGTATCGCCTCGCGATCTGCACGGTCAGGCACATCAAGCATGACCTTTCGGTCAAAACGTCCCGGACGAACGAGTGCAGGATCAAGCACATCCGGCCTGTTTGTAGCTGCCATCACGATCACTTTATCGTTTGGCTCAAAGCCATCCATTTCGACAAGTATTTGATTGAGTGTTTGCTCACGTTCGTCGTTCCCTCCGCCAAATCCTCCGCCACGTGTGCGTCCGATCGCGTCTATCTCATCTACGAATATTATCGCCGGCGCTGCACGTTTGGCCATCTTGAAAAGGTCTCGCACTCTAGACGCCCCGACACCAACGAACATCTCGACAAATTCACTACCAGAAAGGTGAAAGAACGGCACACTCGCCTCTCCTGCAACCGCTCGCGCAAGCAAGGTCTTGCCCGTACCCGGTGCACCAGTCAAAATCACACCCTTTGGAATTCGTGCTCCGATATCGAGGAATTTCTTTGGACTCTTCAAAAAGTCTACGATCTCTTTGAGTTCCTCTTTTGCTTCTTTACAACCTGCAACATCCTTAAAGGTCACGCGGTTATTTTTATCATTAGGGTCCGTAATGCGCGCCTTTGATTGCCCAAAGGAAAGCGCCTGAATACCCGCCCCCTTTACCTGCCTAGACATATACCAGAAGAAAATCACTATAAAGAGTATTGGAAGTAAAAACGGCAAAACATTCAAAAGCCAAAAACCAAATCCACTTTCATTTTTTATTTCGATCTCCGTACTAGCGAGTGTCGCTCCCGAAACTTCGTAATTCGAAAGAGTGTCAGAAAGAGACGAACCTGCTTCCTTTTTTGATTTCTTTATTGAGTCATCTTTATAAGTGATCGTAAGCTCTTCGCCTTCAACAAGGATTTTCTTCACATCGCCTAGAACCACACTCTTGGCAAGCTCTGAGATCGGAATTTCAGGAATCTTCTTGTTGTCTCCAGAAAAGGCAATATATATCGCAGTAATAAGCATAAAGATAAAAACCGCGCCAACGATACTACTGCCGAATTTTGCACCTTCAGGCTTCTTTTTAAGCTTACCGTTACTGTCTTTTTTGTTTAGAAATTCAAAGTCCATATATAAATTATAACATAAAAATAGCGGAAACAAAAGTACCGAAAAAAACCTAAAAATCAAGAATTATCGGCAAATGGTCTGAGACCTCCACGTCAGGAACAATGAGACTCTTTACCGGTACGTCCTTGCTCACGTATACATAATCAGAATAGTACAGTGGGTTATCAGGGAACCTATCCCAGGCAAAATGATTGCGCGTGGTCTTAATATTGAAGTCCTTAACAAGCTCACGGTAACCTTGTTCGATAAACATATTATAAGTTTTTGTATCTGGTGATACATTTACATCGCCTCCCACTATCTTGAGTCCTTCTTTACCATGCATAAAATCAATGATAGTTTGTGATTGCAAAAGCCTAGCTGGGTTATCTCCTTTTTCCGGATGGGCCACTCCATGTATATTGCATAGATGCAATGTTTTCCCTCCAAGATCAATCTCGGTGTATAGCACGACACCTTTATCAACATCATCCACTAATAAAGTCTCTGTTTTGCTACATCGAAGATTCTTCCTTATAAAGGTCGCCTGAGCAAACTCTTCATTTGGAGCTTTCTGAATTTCAAAAAAACTATCATAGAAATCGGGGAGAATATTGCGAACCACATTTATACAGTCCCCTTTTACTTCTTGCAAGCAAAAAATGTCTGTATCATCTTTATGACTTTCAATAAAACGAGATACTTCTTCTAGCATCTTGCCCTTCCAAATATTCAAAAAGATTATTCGCATACTGCGCTCAAATATACCACACTCCAGAAGACTCTGCGAATAAATATTGTGAACATAGTAAATAATTTGTTGTAATTTATTAACGAAGGAGGAAATATGCAATCTGGCAGACTCGTAGCGCGTGCCTGGGTGGCAGGCACGTTAATTGGAGGAGTCCTAATGCTCCTCCTCGGAGGGTATGCCCTAACTCATTAGGGCTCATGCTCGGCAGGATCTTTAATCCTGCCGAGCATTTACTTTTTACCTCTATACTATTTGATTAAACTACAATAAATGCTTTTTAACAAAAGCGTGACCTGAACCATGTTTTAAATATTTTTCAAAACTAAGTGCTTTCGATTTTTCTTTAAAAGCACAATACCAAATTAGTTCATACGTTCCATGCTTAGTGGTTTTTACAGATTTGTCTTTGTGACTTTTGAGTCGAGTCTTTAAATCTTCGCTAAATCCTTTATAAAGTTCGCTTGTCGTTTCATTTTGGAGTATATAAACGTAATACATAACAACAGTATACTTGCCCTGCGTCGCTAAAGCTATGCAGGGCCACCGCTTCAAACCAAAAACGCCCAGAAGGGCGCTTTTTTTCACAGTGCTACGCACTGCGAAGCTCGTTTACTAACGAGCGAAGCAGTGGAGATGGGGGGAAATGAGCCCCCGTGCAAGAGTGTGTTGCCATGACGTCTACATATGTAGCACGCTTATTTGTTTTAAGTCAGGAAATTCTTAAGCGAGCCAAATATTTCCTAACCGAGCTTCTTTACTTTGGAAAGATGTCGAAGCGGTCACCTCTCCTATCCCGATAATATTATGCCCACGCGTATATATCGGAAGTCTATACGGTAGACACCAGTTTAGGCTTACGCGAAAACTGGAGGAAAAGCGAAGTCCGCCTTACCGAAGTAAGGAGAAACTGCTGCTTTTGCTTTAGCAGTCAATTTTGCAATTAACATTTTGAACAAAGTTTTGCGAGATTGTGTTCATACTCGATATGCATCACGAGCAAGTAGACCCCTGTCTATGCCTTGCATCCCCATAATTAATTTTTCAAAGTTCGCCGAAGCTCCCGATCAGTATCACGCTTTTTTATCGTCTCGCGTTTATCAAATTTCTTCTTGCCTTTCACAAGAGCAAGCTCTAATTTGATCTTCCTACCTTTATTATACACTGAAATAGGCACTATTGTCAAACTTTTATTCTTCTCGCTGCCTGCGAGTTCGGCGATTTCTTTCTTGGTTAGTAAAAGTTTACGATTTCTGAGTGGATCGTAATTTTTATCGATATTATTTACCTGATACGGAGGAATATTTGAGTTTATAAGAAATGCTTCCCCTCCCCGGATAATGATAAACGCACCCTCGAGAGACATGCGTCCACCCCGCACAGACTTTACCTCCGTGCCGAGAAGTTCGATTCCAGCCTCGTACTTTTCGAGGATTTCATAGTCGAACCGTGCTTTTCTGTTTTCTGCATAATGCCCCATACGCCCCATAATACCACACCTGTTGACCCGGTAGTGAGACTTTTACCAAAGTTCTACTGCCGGGTTGACTTTTTTCGAAAATTAGGCTATATTTTAGAAGCTATACAACATATATAAGATACTTTGCGAGAACGAATAAACAACCAAATACGAGCAAGTGAATTACGGGTTTTAGACCACGAGAACAAGAATCTAGGCGTCATGAGCATAAGGGATGCCCTAGAACTCGCAAATAGCAAGGAACTTGACTTGATCGAGGTCGGTCCACATGCAAATCCACCACTTGCGAAGATAATGGATTACGGGAAGTATAAGTATGAAGTAAGCAAAAAGCTCAAGAAGGCTAAAGACGGTGCAAAGCCTACAGAGACAAAGGGTATCCAGATCAAAATAGGTACCGGAGACCACGATCTAGAACTGAAAGCCAAGACGGCTTCAAAATGGCTCAAGGAAGGACACAGGATCAAGATCGAACTCTTCCTCGCCGGCCGAGCCAAATACATGGACGAGAAATTCCTCAAGGAACGCCTCGACCGAGTAGTCCACCTAATGACCGAAAACTACAAGATAGCCGAATCATACAAGCGAGGTCCAAAAGGTTTGTTTATAACAATAGAAAGACAAAAGTAAAAAAAATAATATAAAAATATATATGAAGGGCATGAAAACAAATAAATCATACAGCAAGAGATTAAAGCTCACAAAGAATGGCAAAGTATTGTCTCGTAAGGCAGGCTTTAACCACTTTAACGCCAAGCAGTCCCGAACTTCACAACTCGGCGGGAAAAAACGCACAAACTTTGTGATCAAGAACAAGCCAAAGAGTCACCTCTTGCCTTTCATTTAATTATCAGCCATTTTCTTAATTTTTAGTAACAGTATTTTATGACAAGAGTAAAAAAGGGCGTACACGCACTAAAGCGACGAAGAAGTGTTTTAAAACAGACTAAAGGCATGCGTCATGGACGCAGCACCAAGGAGCGCCAGGCAAAGGATGCACTCCTTCACGCAGGAGCGTATGCATTTGCACACCGCAGAGACAAAAAGTCTCACAACAGAAAACTTTGGAATATCAAGGTGAACGCTGCGAGCCGCGAGAACGGTATGTCGTACTCAAAGCTTATCGCAGCACTCAAGAAGGAAGGCATCCTCCTTGATCGCAAGATCCTTGCCGACCTCGCCGAACACCACCCTACTACCTTTACCCAGGTCCTCGAGGCAGTAAAATAACACATGACAAAAACACCCTCGTTTGACGAGGGTGTTTTTGATTTTCACATAATTTATTTACTCACTACTGTGTATTCTGCTACCTTATCTTTCTTAACGAGTGCGATCAGGTCTGCGAGGAGTTTCTTGGGTTCATTACCGATGACGATCTTTGCATTTGGACGGTTACCCTTGGAAACTATGTCTTTGAGCTCATCACCCATCTCCCAAGGACCTTCAAAAATGCCGATCGGTTTGCCGTCTTCAAATGCGACTGTAAATTCGTGTACTGTGCCTACACGCCCGCAGCCACAGATAACTGCGTCACTTGAGCGAGTGAGCAGGAGATCCCTTCCTGGATACCCGAAACCGGTGTATATGATCAGGTCCATATAATCAAGAGGCAGTTTGTACACATCAACGTGTTCCTTCTCAGATGCGGCAGGAGAAAATCCGATCGAGATACCTCCAGCTTCTTTAACTCCCATAGCTACCCACAAAGGAAAACCAGTGGTTGCCCCGGTAACAAGTACGAGACCTTGTGCTGCGATCTCATGTCCAAGCGCTTTTGCCTTATCGTAAGCATCAATACCGCAATGCCCAGTCTCGGCAGCACCTGAAACGCAGATTTTTATTTGATTATGCCCGTGTTTTTTCGGGAGAGTTTTTAAAATATCAGGATCCATGCTTACCTTTTATTATATCATATTTCTAACAGGACAAAGTCACACTCGTGCCCTGCTCTGGAGCTACTGCGTCTACGGCAAAGTTATCACGGAGTTTTTGTACGAGAAACATAGACGACTTAGGCTCACCCATCACAACAAAAACTTTTTTAACCGTGTCTTGCGTATCACCAACAAAGTTTACAAGCCCATCAGAATCTTTATGCCCTGAATAACCTAAAATGGTGACTATGTGCGCCCGCACTGGGACGTTTTCACCAGTAATCCGAACAGTCTTGAGCCCCTCTTGTATCATACGTCCCGGAGTACCTACGACTTGATAACCAAGAAGAAGTAAAGTGTTGTTTGCATCTGGCAGATAATGCCTCTCATGGTGCACGATACGTCCCCCTGTCGACATACCGGAACCCGCGATCACGATCTTCGGACCTGGTATATTTGCGATCATCTTTGACTCTTCGGATTTGAGTGTATTGTGAAGTCCTGGAAAATCAAACAGGTATTTATCATGGTGCATCGCAATCTGAGCTGCTTCATTTAGATAGCCTTTGAATTGTTTGAATACTTCAGTGAGCCGAATCGCAAGCGGAGAATCGAGAAATATAGGCATCACGGGTATGCGCTTGTCCTCTACGAGAGAGTTAAGTTCAAAAAGAAGCTCCTGCGAACGCTCGAGAGAAAACGTCGGTATGATAAGAGTGCCCTTTCGCTTATAATTATCCTCGATCACTTCTTCCAAATTCTTGCGCCTTTCATCACGGGATTCGTGATTACGATCGCCGTATACAGACTCCATGATCAAGTAGTCTGCATCAATTATTTTTTCTGTATCGGGCAAAAGTGGTGACGGACTATTGCCGAGGTCACCCGTAAATACGATCTTTTTACCGTTATATGTAAACTGAATCATAGCTGAACCCAAGATATGCCCGGCATTCAGCATCACAGCGTCGAGATCTGCTGCAAGCTCAATCCTCTCGTGATATTCAAATCCATGCCAAAGTGAAAAAGCAGTTTTTAGGTTTTCAGCGCTATACATCACGTCTAGGTTGAGCTCTGTGTTTTTTGAAAGTATACCTGCTGCATCCTCGAGCATCGGAAGTGAGATCGCCTGAGTTGGTTTCGTAGAATAAATTTTTCCACGAAAACCTTCGCTGATCAGCTTTGGGATACGGCCAACGTGATCTATGTGTGCGTGAGTGATGAAAAGTATATCGATCTCCTTTGGGTTATACGGAAAAGGGTCCCAGTTGATATCATCTGCCATCTTGAGCCCCTGGATGAGTCCGCAATCTACAAGTATCTTCTTATCTGCCACCTCCAATAAAAAATTCGCCCCTGTGACGAAACCCGTACCTCCAACAAACGTTATTTTGGCAGTTTTGCCTGATGTATTTTCCATTGCTTTTATTATACCCGGTAGTGAGACTTTTTTAAAGCTCTACTACCGGGTTATACAATATTTGCCGTATTTGTCTTCTTGAATAAACGTGTTTTTAATAAGTATATTGCTAGTATGCCGCCGCTCGTATCACAAATGATATCAGAGAGAGTATCGATCGAAGTAAAACGTGACAGGTCAGACGTGAGATAATAATCCACAAACGCTTCATATAATTCCCATCCGACACCCAAAAATATCACACCCGCAAGTACTTTACCAGCAAAAGCATGATAAGATCGGGGAAATTTATCATCACCCTGCAATAACATCCAAGCGACAAAGAAACCAAGCCACACACCGCCCAAAAAGTGCATAATCATGTCAAAATACCAGATCGAGTAGTACAAATAGAACTTCATCGCTAGAAAGTTCAGAAAGAATATAGAAACCACAAGGAATGCAGCGGTTTTAAAAATTTTTGCTCGATCTATTTGATCCATATATACAGCCTAACATACATAAAAGAAAAAATCCGCTAGAATGCGGAGTTCTTCTTAGGACTATTTCTCATATATTACCATAGCTAAAAGCTAAGTGGGTGCGAGACGTGTATAACCAAAGTTATATTCGATCGACGCTCCCGAAATTTGATGTCTAGGTAATAACGTGAAATAACCCTACCTTCACTATACTCCCTTCAAAATATTTCGCAAGAATTTTTCTAAAAAAACCACACACTTGCAATAAAAACAAGTTTAAGGTGTAAGTCAAAATCCACTAGACGAAATAATTTTTTAAGTTTTTGGTAATTCTTCTTTTATTTTTCTGTAAAGAATGTATTTTTCTTTATCGTGCACGATTCTATCTAACGAATCCTCATTGTCCTCGGCAGCAAAATCCTTCCAATGTGCCATGGACCAATTATTTGGATTCTCTTTGTGCACGAGAACAACAATTTCTTCGGGAGAGGGGGCACTGAACGCATCCGGTTCTATCATCTCGAATGTTCCCCTCTCTTCTCCCCGTCCAAATTCTCTATACTTTGAATGTGGGACTGAATTTAATTCTTCTGACATACCGAATACTTTTATTATTCTTTGTGTTCCGCGTAAATAAAGTCACTATCAATCTTTTGATAGTCAAAAATTTCATTGTCTGCAAAGAAACGCTTCACTTCGATCTCACCAGCCTCGACGGATTCTGAAGCATGAACAATATTCGACTGAGTGGAAAGAGAAAAATCTCCACGTATAGTACCTGCGTTTGCTTCCCATGCCTTGGTTGGACCGACAATCAATCGAATTGCGGACACACTGTTGATACCCTCAAGTGCCATAACAATAACAGGGCATGATTTCATAAAATTCCTGATACCCGGGAAAAAAGGCTTGTCTTTGATATGCGCGTAATGCTCCTCCAATGTAGCATCCTCGATGCTCATCATCTTGATACCTATAATCTTTAAACCCTTTTTCTCAAACCGGTTCATAATCTCCCCAACCAAATTCCGCTGTACAGCGTCCGGCTTAAATATAATTAACGTCTTCTCTTGTAAGTGTTTCATAATACGGCTATTCTAACAGAAAAAATGCATTTTGCAAAATTACTGCATCGACTCGTAACGTGCCATGATTTCTGCTTCGACTTCGGCACGGCCACGGCCGTAGGTGAGGTAGGAAAGTTCTTTGAGATCGTCGACGATGTCGAGGTTCCCTGTCTCCGGTGCAAGAGTTTTAATATTAAACGGCTTGGTCGGTTGCCCCCGGACGAGCATGCTCACGTATGCGTTGTAGTTATCGAGCTTTGCGATGTCATGCGCCGAAAAAGTCGGCTTGAATTTCTGCTCGAGGAAATTAGCATCCTCGTTACCGACCCGGAATACCGCCATCGAACCCACGTTTCCAAATACTGCGTTTTTGATACTCTCATCGAGCTGACTGATGTACTGATGCGCGATGTTGAGGGAAAGTCGGTATTTTCGTGCTTCAGAAAGTATGGACGCAATTGAGTCTGTGGTGACATTTTGGAACTCATCGATGTAGAGATAAAAATCATTCATCGGTTTGCCGAACATGTCGACGCGGGAAAGCGCCGCCATCTGGATCTTGCCGACAAGTACGAGCCCGATCAGGTTTGCATTGATGTCCCCGAGGCGACCCTTGGAGAGGTTCACAAGTAAAATCTTTTTCTCATCCATTATTTTCCTAAAGTTGAACACCGAATTTTGCTGTAGCACTACCGGACGCATAATGTCGTTACTGATAAAGTTATCGAACTTTGAGGAGATGTAAGGCACAAAGTTTGCGAGGGATTGATCCCCGGTCGTCTGCTCGGCTGCAATCCAAAATTGCTTGATGATCGGATTCTTACAGCGTGCAAGCTTCATATCACGAAATGATTTATCCGCGAGCACGCGCGTGATCTCAAGAAGCGTCGAACCCGACTCCGGATCTTCCATTACGAGGAACGCACTATTTCGAAAATATTGCTCGAACATAGCGCCGCCGCCGATCTTCATATCAAAAAGTTTATTGAAAATCCCCATGAGCTCATTCACCACAAAAGTTTTCTGCTCAGGGTATTTCGGATCAAACTCAAGCATGTTTAGTCCCATAGGCCGCGCAGTGTATGCCGGGTCAAAGTAGATCACGTCGTCAATGCGATCCTTTGGGATACGTGAAAGAATCGTTTGAATATCAGTACCGTGCGGATCTATATAGCAACAGCCGTCGCCGTTTCGGATGTCCTGTGTGATCATATTGAGCAAAATATTTGTCTTACCTGTACCGGTCTGACCTATCACGTAAAAATGCCGCATTCGATCCTCTCGAGTCATACGTACCATAGTTTCTCGGTCCCGATAATTATTTACACCGAGAAGTATGCCCTCCTCACCCATTTCGATCGGTGCCGGAGCGATACCTGCTTTGGCTTCCTTGAGCTGTGGTTGGCTCAAAATACCAACTGGAAAATGAAACACCGAAGAAAGTTCTTTCAAGTTCATAGGTAGCACCTTATTTGGTGCAAACGCACGGAAGGAAAAATCATGAAAAAGCGCTTTCAATTCACCACCTTGAATACGCTCAAAGATAAAAGCATTGCTCGCTGTTTCGGAAAATTGATTAAAAGAAGACTCGATCTCATTCAAGATCGCCTGCGCCCGATCACGAGTACCCGCAGACGCAACTACACGGATATTTGCCTTCATTATCGTACTTTTAATCTTGTTTTTTATTTTCTCAGCTGCGCCTTCATCGACTGCTCGACGACCCTTCATGTATTTTTCTTTATTCTCATCCCCGGTCTTTTTTTTCTCACCAAAGATAAGGTCCTTGCCTGCTTTCATGAAAGCACTGTTGAATTTATAGAAATTATCGGCAGCATGCTTTACCGACATGCCGTCTTTTACATCATCAAGTATTTTATGAAATTCATTGATAAATTTATCCCCCGCCGGAGCAACCACGAGCTGTATAGCAGCACCCTCACCTTTAGTTTTCAATTTAGAAAATACATTCAAGATAGTATTCATCGGGTCATGGTCGATCTCTTCATACGTCTTGATCGGTAGTACACTACGCTCCGTAAATGAAGCATAGGCACCTACGGATGCACCACCTTCATTGAATATATTGTAGTCGTTGGTAGCTTCACGAACCTTTGCATCATGATAAAAAGCTAGCACTTGCTTTTCGAAAAGCGATGTATGTTTATTCGGAATTCCTGCGTATATAACGACCTCATCACTGTCCATCCCAAGCGCCACCTCAAGAGTAAAATAATTCTCCTCTTTATTATATTTATCACTCTCGATCGAATGCATCCCGGCATAAAACTGCTCCATTGCACCGATGAATTCCTTGAAACCTTTTGATTCATCCCCCTTATTTTCAGGCGGAGGCAAGGTGATTTCAAAAAGTGTCATATGAAGAGATTTGTGAAGTGGAGTACCCTCTTTGAGGTCTATAACGTTATTTGTATTTTTTAGATATTGAACGAGTATCCGATGAAAATCGTCATCAACGTGTTCACTTGCCATATGATCCACAACGGAAATAGCGTTTCGAATACCTTTCGTGATCACAATTCCTAGCAACTCTTCCATCACTGCATCATGCGTCTCCGGTTTGAGCGCAAGTACGATCTGCTCCTTGTCTTTTTCCTTAAGCAAATGATCTTTGTGTAGTACTTTCTCCGCGGATTGATTTCGATACTTTGCTATCGTTTCCTTGATTGCATCATCACCCGCAGCTTCAAAGTGCCCTCGTTCGATAAGCTCTTGCTCGCGTAGCTTCACATGCTCACGCAAATATTCGAGCTCTTCTTCTGGAGTTCGAAATTTCGGCATCTCTTTTAGAAAGGATGGTTGCATTTATTGAATTATACAACAATAAAAGAAAAAACAGAACGGTTTCTCCTGTCACGTCCTCACCTATATGTAGTCGTACTGGAAAGAGTATCCTAGATCATGTAATGCCTTACCATAACCGGAAATATTTGGGGACTTGACAGGAGCCTTACCATAACATTCATCGCTTTTTTTCTGTGCATCCTCTAGTTTACCTCTGTATTTCTTAAATAGACTTTCTCTGTGTGAGACAAAATTCGTGAGTACGCTCTTGAATTCATCAGCATCCGTTCCTGCATAAGACCGTACACCACGTGCATCTTTACTGCAATCCCGTAGATTTGCTAAAAATCCTTGCTTCTTTGAAGAGGAAAATGCAGTGAAGTGATTATATAAACTTTTATTATGTGACAAAATATTTGTAAGTGTATTTGAAAGAGTGTGGCTTTTCATCATCTCCTTAGCAAATGATTCTTTCGCATTTGTATCTACCGCTACATAATATGCCGCAATAGAATCTACTACCACAAAACAGAGCGTATAGTCATGCTCCTTGTCTGCTTCCGAAGAAGCCAACGCAACGAGGTCTCCTGACTCTGACCAAGCACCTGAAGAGATGCTTGGCAAATCACAGCTTCCAAAATTCCTGGATTCGGATCCAGCCCGTAAGGCTTGCAAGCGCCGAACATTAGTTTTATCACCGAGGGACAGGGAAGCCGGATGTGTATGTATGAGTAAACCAGAATCTGCAGAACGAGGTATCGCTCCACCACCAAGCATAGAAGTAATGTTTATACTTGACTCTATTCCCTTAACTTCGTATCCAAGTAAAAGACTATTACCTGAAATGGGTACAACCTTGGCATGTTCTTGATCTTCATGTATAACTGTACGTTTATATATATTCAATTGTTTTTTCCAGTCTGGGTTCTCACGTAAAGATTTTACAAGCTCAGTAAAATCTCTGACTCCCGGAATGGTTTCATTTTTCGGCAACGAATCTACTTTAGCGCCTACCGCTGCGATCGCACTTTTTTTAATAAATTCTCTTCTAGAAAAATCCATGTATCTTAAAATTTAGTCAAAATCTCAGGTTCACCGTTAGTGATAAGAATCGTATGTTCAAAGTGCGCACTGCGTCTGCCATCTGCTGTGCGGAAAGTATAGTCGTCATCATCGAGAGTGACGTTTTTCGTGCCGTGATTAAGCATCGGCTCAATCGCGATCACCATCCCGGGCTTAAGTAGTGAGCCCGTATTTGCTTTACCAAAGTTGGGGATAAAAGGATCTTCGTGAATCTTTTTTCCCACTCCGTGCCCGGCCAGTACTTCTACTATTCCGTACTTCGGCCCCCCGCCCGCATCGCCTTGCGAAGCATGGCGGGCAGGCTTTTGATTGCGAACAAATTGTTCGATCGCGTATCCTATGTCTCCCGTTTTATTGCCACCTTGCGCGGCGTCGATGCCGACATGCAGTGCTTCCTCTGTCGCCTTCATAAGTTTTAAATCACTTTCTGTAACAGTTCCAACTGGTACAGTCATAGCCATATCAGTAAAAAGTCCTTTGTGCTTTACCCCGAGATCGATCGACACGATATCCCCATCTTTCAAAACTCTATCCTCCTTTGGAATCCCGTGTACCACTTCGTCATTCACCGAAACGCAAAGTGTTGCCGGAAACGGAGTACGTGCGCCTTCTGGAGTATAGTTCAAAAACGCAGGCTCATCGCCCATCTCACGGATAAGTTTTTCGGCGTACTTGTCGAGCTCGTACGTTGATACTCCAGGCGCTACCATATCGCGCACCTTGTAGAGCACAGTCGCGAGCCGTTTGCCGCACTCACGTAGTATTTCTATTTCTTCAGGAGTTTTAATAATTATTGCCATACTAAAAATTCTAAGAAATAATTGTGCCTTGAAATTTTTCACCACTTAGACACTTGGCGAGATTGTCGATTGGTTTGCCATTCATGATATTTACTTCGATACCCGCACTTTCTGCTTCCTTGGAAGCTACTGGGTCAAACGGAGAACTCAAACGAGATGTCCATTCGGCGGGTATGAGCGTACGATACTCTGCCCAAGAAATATTCTCAATTTTTTTCGCATTTGGATTGATTCGCGGATCAGAATCATATACGTAGTCTGTATTAGATAAATTAATCATTTTCTTTGCACCTACTGTCTTTGCTGCTTCAACTGCGTCCCAGTCAGAACTTTTTCCTGGCTCATATGCAGAACCAACAACTATAGATTTTTCAAACGAAAAAGGATTTGAAAGATTCTCGACAACTTTCTGATTTGCATATTCTGAAAACATAACTCGAATTAGCTCAGCATTTAACTTTAATGCGGCAATACCGATCCAATCCAAATCTACATGCGAGGGTTCGGCAAGATTTCGAGCCGCCTCGTTGTATTTCCGATTCGTCCCGCCTCCACCGGTGATGATCACAAACTTCTTGCCTTGTGCAACATGCGACAATATGAGTTCTTTAAATTCCTTCAAAAATCCAGTATCGATTTCTTCCGGTACGATGAGTGAACCCCCAAGTGAGATGATAATTGTTTCGTTCATTTAAATTCCTAATGATTTTATAATATCTTTATGCACGTCTTCGACTGACTGCTCGCCATGTATAGTGTATATTGTATACCCAGGTTTGTCTTTAAAATAATTCATAGCGGGAATAACGTTATCACGATATTCAGCAAAACGCTTTGCGAGTCCGGCTTCTGTATCATCCTCACGTGCTCGGAGCAAGTTACGCTTCATCGCCTCTTCAGGAGAAAGTTCTATGTATATAATTTTTATATTTTCTCTACCATGAGTTTGCATTATATTTGAAAAAATTTCTGCTTGGGCGACCGTACGAGGATACCCATCATAGATGACGTGTTTATCTCTAGAAAGCTTTTCTTCTGTTGCTTTAATCACGAGATCATTTGTCTCTTTATCAGGTATTAGAGTGCCTTGAAGCACTAGATCTTTTATAAATTGCGTAGCGGGATCATTGGAAGCAATGATGTTTCGAAAGATGTCTCCTGTTCCTATATACACGACTTCTTTCCCATCTTTATTTTTTAGATATTCAGTGAGCAACTTTACCTGAGTTCCCTTGCCGGAACCTACAATACCAAAGAATACAAAAGTCTCACCTTTCATGCTCTAATTATATCAAATTTAGCTTGAAAAATCAAGGATTTTGCGGTACAATGACCTCACACATGGAAAAGAAAGAGATTATAACAATATGCGGCAGACTCGGAAGCGGTAAATCAAGTACAGCAAAAGGCGTTGCCCAAGCACTAGGCTTTACGCACTATTCTTCTGGAGATTTCTTTCGAGAAGTTGCGGTAGAGCTCGGCATCTCTGTGACTGAACTCAATATTCGCGCAGAAAAAGAACCGGAAATAGATAAAAAAGTTGATTCAAAGTGGCAAGACATACGCAACAAATCAAAACTTGTCATAGACTCTCGTACAGCATATCATTGGATTCCGGAGTCTTTCAAAGTCTACCTCGATCTCCCTGAAGAAATCGCTAAACAAAGAATCGTAAACAGCATCAAAGAGAACCCTCTTCGTGCACAAAGTGAACAGGTCTCCACACCCGAAGAAGCATATGAGAAAATGCAGGAACGTTTTGCGAGTGAGCAAAAGCGCTACTGGGAATTGTACAAGATCAACAATGCCGACAAAAGCAACTACGATCTCGTGATCGACACAAACAAAAACAACCTCGAGGAAGTTGTTAATCTAATTATTTCCGAATACAAGAAGTGGAAAGAAACTAAAGAGAATTAGTATTCCCGCATTGAAACCTGCGCGTCTACTTTCTTCATGAGGTCTAGCACAACGGATACTACGATGAGGATCGAAGTTCCACCGAGCGCGAGTGTGCTGATGCCAGTTGCACGTTGCATGATAAGAGGAAGTACGGCTATAAACCCGAGGAATACTGCGCCGAGAAGTGTGATCCGTGTTAATACTTTTGAGATATAGTCTGAAGTCGAAACTCCTGGACGAATACCCGGAATGAAAGCGCCGTTTTTCTGAAGGTTAGTCGAAAGTGCTTCAGGATCAAAAGTAACTGCAGTATAGAAATAAGTAAAGAGAAATACTAGTACGAAGTAAAATACTGCGTAAATTATCGAAGTCGGATTAAATGAATTCAAGAATCCTGCAACCTTTGCAAGTATTGGATTATCAAATCTCCCTAGCACTGTACCGATCATTTGTGGGAACGAGAGGATCGCTAGACCGAAGATGATCGGTATCACGCCGGCCTGATTCACACGAAGCGGAAGATACGTAGAACCACCGCCATACATCTTCATCCCCCGAACCTGTTTCGCATAGGTCACAGGAATTGGACGTTCTGCTTCAGAAACAAGGACGATAGCTGCTATTACGATGACTCCTATCACTAAGAAAGCTAAGTACATCGGTATCTGACTAGGTTCAAAAGTGAAAATTAGATCAGATACACTCGAAGGAAGACTCGCGACGATACCTGCAAAGATGATCATCGACATACCGTTTCCGATGCCGAATTCTGACATGAGCTCCCCGATCCACATGATAAGCACAGCACCTCCTATCACCATAAAGAGGTTGGTCATACGGTCAAAAGCTGTAAGGTTCACCAAGATGCCCTGAGTCTCTAAGATAGACAAGAGCGCAAAACCCTGTATCGCAGCAAGAGGCACAGTAAGCATACGAGAATATTGTGTAAATCTCTTCCTTCCTGCTTCACCTTCTTCATGATACATACGCTTTAGCGCAGGTACCATTATAGTGAGAAGCTGCATGATGATAGAGCCGGTAATATACGGGCCAACACCAAGCATCACGATCGAGAGATTTGAAAGTCCGCCTCCAGAGAAGATGTTTAGGATTCCGAAAAATTGATTGTTCGAGAGGAACCTATCGAGTGCAAAGGTATCGATACCCGGGATCGGAATTGTAGAAAGCAACCTAAAGACGATCAGTGAACCAAGCACGAATAAGACTTTCTTACGAAGCCCCCTGTCCACCCAAACCAATTTTAATTTATGTAAAAAGTTTTGCATTTTTGGCTACTTGATGCGTATCTTCTTGCCCTTGATGCCGAGACGCTTGCGGAGCACTGAGAATGTCTCTAGCTTACCCCCTGTACTTGCCTTCTCTATGGAGATCATGAGAGGCTTGCCGATCCTTGCAGCATTGTACCCGCGATTCTTTGGCAACTTCTTTATGATATCACGAAGTTCAGGACGACGCTTGTTACCAGCACGAGCAGTCTGCCCCTTACCGCCACGTCCGGAAGTCTTGGCATGTTTGCCTCCACGACCGACGAGTCTATCCTTTTTATTCTTATGTGTTCTTTTTAATTCGTGTATTTGCATATGTTTATTGAGCTATGGCTGCTTCTCCTATCTCTACAGGCGAGTCTTTCTTCTCTAGAGACTTTGAGTATTTCTTAGAAATTGCATCAAATGCTTTCATGACTGCCTTTGTGTTGTTCAATTTGTTCTTACTGTTTGAAAGGATCTTACCAGTTATGTCTTTGATACCTGCAAGCTTTGCTATATCCCGAAGCACTGATCCCGCCACGAGTCCGCGTCCGGAGTTTGGATATATCACAACTGAACAACTCGAATACTTTGCAGAAAGTTCGTGTGGCACAGACATAGTCTTTGTAAGTTTCAAAGTGACCATGTTTTTCTTTGCGTTTCGAAGTGCTTTGTTGATCGCAAGCGCAGTATCCCCCGCCTTGCCGAGGCCAAAACCAACTGAACCTTTTCTATCTCCTGCAACAAGCGCAACACTGAATGAGAATCTTCGTCCACCCGCAACCACGCGAGTTACTCGTCGAATAGTCAAAATCTTCTGATCAAATTCAGGCTTTGGTCTCGCAAAAGAAGATCCGCGTCGGCTACCACCTCTTCGGTCTCCCCCTCCTCTTTGATTTGTTTGTTCTGTTGTTTTTGGTTTTTGAGTATCCATAAAATATTAAAACTTTAGACCTGCCTTTCTCGCCTCATCTGCGACTATTTTAATACGTCCAGTGTATCTGAAACCATTGCGGTCAAATACCACAGTTGTAATTTTACTCTTTGTGCAAACATCCGCGATCATGCTCCCTACTTCCTTTGCTCTCTCAGTCTTAGTACCCTTTGTGATCTTTACGTCACTAGCTTGAGCCAAAGTCTTACCGGTCATGTCATTGATGACTTGCGCATAGATAAATTTGTTCGAACGGAAAACACTAAGCCGTGGTCTTGCTTCAGTACCGTGCATTTTTACTCGGATCTTCTTCTTCAATCGTATTCTCTTGTCTTGTTTCTTTTGCATAAATTTATATTGAACCTACCGAAATACTATACTGTCTTCTTACCCTGCTTGCGACGTACTACTTCGCCTTCGTAACGAAAACCTTTTCCCTTGTACGGCTCTGCCTTCTTACGCGCTCGAAGTGCTGCGGTGTAACTACCAACTAATTCTTTATCAATACCTGTGACAGTGATGTTGTTCTTTTCTGCTGTAACCGTAAGACCTTCTGGAATTGGGACGATAACTGGGTGTGAAAAACCGAGTGCAAATGTAATCTCTTTTCCCTTCACATCAGACTTGAATCCAACACCTTCGAGTATGAGCTTCTTCTGATATGGAGTTTCTACCCCCTGAAGCATGTTCTTGATATGTGAGGCATAAGTACCCCAAAGTGCCTTTGAAAATTTATCATTTCGCTTGATTTCGAGAGTGATCGTATCAGCTACGTTAATAGTGATATCATTTCGAAAAGTCTTGGTAAGTGTTCCCTTTGAACCAGTCACAGTAAAAAGACCGTGATCATAACTCACTTTGACTCCAGCCGGTATTTCAATGATTTGTTTACCTATACGTGACATAAAATTATTTACCAAATCTGAAAGAGTGCTTCGCCGCCAACTTGCTCCTTTCGTGCATCTTTACCTCCTAAAATTCCCTTTGGTGTCGAAAGCACCAAGAGTCCTGTTCCGTTTCTGATCTTGTGAATATCTTTTACTCCGAAATACACACGTCGTGACTGCTTTGAAATGCGTTCTACTTGAGTAATGCGGGGCTTTTTGTTCACATATACAAGCTTTACCTCTATATAAGGGTGATCATCTCGAGTTCGCTTTGCGATCTCAGATACATATCCTTCTCTCTTTAAACATTCGAGTATCGTGTACTTCATTTTAGAAGCTGGAAAGATAACAGACTCCTTGCCTGCAAGGTTCCCGTTCTTGATCATGATTAACATGTTTGAAATAGTATCCATAAAAGTATTTACCAGCTAGACTTTCGAACTCCCGGAAGCATTCCTTCGTTTGCAAGCTCACGGAAGCAAATACGACAAAGTCCGAAGTCACGCATAAATGCGTTTCCTCGACCACAGCGAAAACATCGGTTCTTCGCCCGGGTAGAGAACTTTGGTTTCTTAAGCGCTCGCGCTTTAACTGACGTTTTTGCCATAAATAAAAATATCGTAAGATAGACGATATCGTATATTTTTTCTTAAAACCCCTATATTTACAAGGCCTTAAGGAGAAATACAGATCAATCTACTTACTCGGATAGTATAGCAAATATTTTATAAAGAGTCAAATATAAAGGCCCGCGGACTTCCATCGCCAAAGCGACAGTCTGCGGCCCTACCTGGGTTGCGGCTGGAGACGATGCTTCGCCTCCAGCTCGTGCCGAGTGGCCATCCACTCAGTACGAGTTTTAAATTTGCACTTCGTACATCTGTACGTAATGCCAAAAAATATATCCCAAAACCAATCAAACATTTTTCTAACTCCCCTCAAGCCGAAATAGCTTTCTTGGGGAATCCTCCAAAAATACCCTAATAAATAACTCTCTCTCTCTGTCAAACTTAAGAAAATAAAAAAATATCAAGGGTAGTCCTTGATGTTTTTTGGTAACATTTTTATTCAGTAGACAATTGAAGTCCAATTTTTTCAGCAAGTTGCTTTATCCAAATTTCGTGTCTGTTTAATTAAGTTTTTACAGCAGCATATTCTAATCCTAAATCACTAATTGATTTTGCAATAGAGTCATTTGAAATGATGAGACCTTGGACAAGCTCTTTCAAATAACCTAAGTCAGTCTTGATCTCCTCGACATCTTTTTTAGATGCAAGAACGGTAGTAAGTTTGTTTATGTCTTGATCATTCAACATAGCTTAATTGTATCAAGAAAGCTTACTGCAAGTCAAAGAGTATTTTTGACCACAAAATGTGCTATTTTTACTTACTTTTTTATTCTTTCTTAAACGGCACACCGAGGAGTTCGAAGAATGCCATACCTTCTTTTTTACTTTTTGCTCCGGAGACGAGAGTGATCGAGAGGCCGAATACGTCACGGATGTCTTCGTCTGCTGTTTCCGGGAAGATCGTGTGCTCTTTGATACCGATCGTTAGGTTGCCAATAGCATCTACTGCCTTTCGGTTCAAACCTCGGAAGTCCTTTGTTCGAGGAAGTGCGACGTTTAGAAGCTTTTCGAGGAATGCGTCCATACGCTTGCCTCGGAGAGTGACCATAATACCCACAGGGTCACCCTGACGGATCTTGAAAGACGCTATAGACTTCTTGGAGCCGCGCTTGCTTGGCTTCTGACCAGTGATCTTTGCGAGGCGATCAGAAACTACATCGTTTTTATTTTTATCTTTCTTCATCATAGTGCCGGTACCGACGTTGATCACCACTTTTTGCATTCGTGGTGCAGCCATGACGTTTTTATAATGAAAGTCTCCTTTCATCTTTTCAAACGCCTGCGCTCCTTTTTCTTTTACTGTAAGATTTTTTGCCATAAAATTACTTGTTTAGCTTTACATTTGACGCATGGATCGGCATTTCGATCTCCTTGATGCTTCCTTTTTCATTGGTCTTGCGTGGACGCTGATGCCTCTTGATGATATTTAGTCCCTCTACGACGACTTTGTTGTCACGAGGAAATGCTCGGGTGATCTTACCTTTCTTACCCTTATCCTTACCAGCGATGATTATTATATTGTCTCCTTTTTTTAACTTCATATGTTTTTATTACTTTTGTGTGCTAGGCAAGACCTAACATGTTAGGTCTTGCCTAGCAATCTTACTAAATCACTTCAGGTGCCAAAGAAACAATTTTCTGAAAACCCAACTCGCCGAGTTCGCGCGGGATCGGACCGAATATGCGACCTGCCTTTGGGTCTTTCTTGCCTTTTTCTAAAAGTACGACTGCATTATCATCAAAGCGAATATACGAACCGTCTTTACGGCGGTATGCAGCACGAGTACGAACAACGACAGCCTGATGCACGTCCTTCTTCTTAACAGCCTTTCTCGGAGTTGCAACCTTAACTGAGATCACTACGATCTCACCAAGCTTTGCATAACGCTTCTTTGAAGAGCCTAAAATCTTGAACACTTTTCCGATAGTGCCTCCTGCGTTATCCGTTATTTTTACTAATGTTTCATTTTGTACCATATAGCTTTAATTCTATTTGCAATTATATTATTTGACTACCACAAATCTTTTGTCTTTTGAGATAGGCTTTGTCTCTCGGATCTCAACTGTTTCGCCTACCTTTGATGCGTTTTCTTCATCATGTGCCTTGTATTTCTTGCTCACTTTGTAGTACTTGCCGTAGAGTGGATGCTTTACAAAGCGAGTGACGGACACCACGATAGTCTTTGCCATCTTGTCGGATACGACTACTCCCTTTAGGGTATTTCCAGCTATTTTCTTGTTGTTTACTTTCTTTTCCATAAAATTAAATTATTTTTGCGCATTCATTGCAGTAAGGACGCGAGCTATCTGTCGACGTGTTGTACCGTACTCCTTTACGTTCTTCTGTCGTGAACCCTCAGATTTGAATCGCATTGTACGGAGACTCTCCGTAAGTGTTGCGAGATTCTTCTTGAGATCCTCACTCTTCATGCCTTTTAAATTTTCCTTTTTGCTCTTTGCCATATACTTAAATTACTTATTGCGGGAAATTATGCGAACTTTTATCGGAAGCTTACTACCTGCCTTTCGAAGTGCTTCGTGCGCAGTCTTCTCATCTACACCGTCAACTTCGAACACGATACGGCCCGGGAATACGTCAAAGCAATAACCCTGTGGGTCACCCTTACCCTTACCCATGCCCACTTCTGCAGCCTTTGATGTATACGGTCGATCCGGGAATATTCTAATCCAGTATTTACCAGCCTTTGTGAGTGTACGAGAGATAACCTTTCGAGCTGCTTCAATCTGTTGAGATCGAATACGAGCCTGTGTTTCAGATTTAAGTCCAAAAGAACCAAAAGAAAGTTTGTTTCCTCGTGTATCAGGCGAAATAGCCTTCTTGTTCATTCGACCAGTTTGCCATTTTCGAAATTTTACTTTTTTCGGTAACAACATAAAATTAATTTATCCCGCCACGGGCAGGCTTCTTATCTGCAAAAATCTTTCCTCGATAAATCCAAACCTTGATACCGATAACACCGTATGAAAGAGTCGCTCGCTCACGTTTGAAATCGATATCTGCACGGAAAGTTTGAAGTGGAATTGATCCGCGCTTGAGCTCCTCCGTACGCGCGATCTCAGCACCTCCAAGTCTTCCTGATAAAACAATACGTGCACCGAGCACACCTCGAGCGCTCATCACCTTTTCCATGATTGATTTTACAACACGACGGTATGGCATTCGCTTTTCGAGTCCTTCTGCTACCATGAATGCAACAATTGCTGCATCTGCTTCAGGATTCTGAACTTCTACAATTTCTAGCTTAAAGTCCTCTGGACGAGCGAGCTTCAAGTAGTCCATCTTCTTCAAAATATCTTCTTTGAGTTTTGTTGCACCTTCGCCGTTTCGGCCAATGATGAGACCCGGACGTGAAGTCTTTATGATAAATCTAGTTGCCTTTTGACTACGTTCTATTTCAATACTGGAAACGTACATCCCGCGTAACTTCTTTTCGAGGAATTGACGAACGAGAACATCACCTTTCAAGTACGCGACATACTTTTTAGGGTCAGCAAACCAACGAGACTTCCAGTCTCGGAGGATTACTAATCTATGTGCGTATGGATGGACTATTTTACTCATATGTTTTACTTTGCTGCTTTAGTTTTAGATTTTATTTCTTTCTTTGTTTCTTTCTTAGGTTTAGTTGCTTGAACAGATACTACCTTTTCACCAAGGATAAGAGTTACATTACTCGTACGCTTGTTGATACGGTGTGCTGAGCCCATAGCTGCCGGCATCATACGCTTGAGCGTCACACCCTTGTCTACGCGAAGTTCCTGCACAAAAAGAGTTTCAGCTTCTTTACCTTGACCTTTTGCATTTGAAACGGCAGATACCAAAAGCTTACGGATCGGTCCACTCGCACGCTTTGCGAGAAAGTCTAACTGTGCGAGAGCATCTCCTACATTCTTTCGTCGGATAAGTCCTGCCACAAGGCGAACCTTGCGAGGAGACTGTCTGTAGTTTTTAAGATATGCTTTCATGAAAATTATTATAGTTAACTTGCGGATTATTTCTTAGCATCAGTAGCGGCTGCTGTCGCTGCTTTTGCCTGAGCTATCTCAGCTTCTTTCTTCTTTGCTTCGAGCTCCTTCTGCATTTTACCTCCGTGTTTCAAGAATTTCTTAGTAGGAGAGAATTCACCGAGTCTGTGACCTACCATGTCTTCAGTAACAAGTACTTCGATATGAGTCTTGCCGTTGTATACACCAAATTTGAATCCAAGCATCTCAGGTGAAATGACGCACGCACGATTCCACACCTTTATGAGAGGTGTGTTCAATGGAGTCTTGCCGAGTACTTTCTTAAGTATTCGTTCATCCACAAATATTCCCTTTTTGATTGATCGTGTCATGTCGATTTATCTATGCAAGCAAAACGGCTCTCATTCGAGCCTTGGAACCATACTACCAGATTGCCAAAAAAAGTCAAATTTCCAAAAGAGCATTAAAATTATTAGCTCGAACAAAATCGTGTTGACAAATTAGAAATATGTGGTCTTTTCATTTAACGTAAATAATTTCGGGGCACAACTGCGCTTGCAGCCATGCCCCGTTAGGCAGGTGGAAAGCCTAGAAAAATCCGGAACCATCCACCAGCCCAATTTGCCCCTCGGCTGACCCGAAGGACAAAAAACAAGAAACGCTCTTTTCTTTGCATAGAGCACCTCCTTTCTAATCCCTATTATTCAGAAATCTCAGAAAATTTCAAGTTAGACGGCTTCAGCAGGTTTCTTGGAAACATCTTCGTAAAACTTTGCTAACGTTACTTGAATATACGGGATAAGCCAAAGGAGGCCGATACCGAGGGTAAGGACGCAAAGCAATGCCCAGCCAAGGAATCGAAACCCGAGGAAAAATAACTTTTTCTTGTTACCCATCATCATTGCTTTACTCTTCTTGAGCGCATCGTGAGCACCGATAGATTTATCCTCTGCAAGAATGAAGAAAGTCTGTGAATAGCCGAGTGCAGCGATGATGCCTGGAATGATAAGGAGCAAGCTCCACAAAACCACAAAAACAACCACCAACAGATATGCTACCAATGCTCGCACAAAATCCTGAAACCCATCAAATATATTTTCAATTGAAGTTTCCTGTTTCCTTGCGAGAGCAAGAGAAAAGCCGGCAAGTCCGAGCGTCATCGGGCCTGAGATAAGAATACTACCGACATTCTTTGGGGCACTCACCAACATAACAATAAGCATAAATACAAAATATCCTCCTATTGCGAGACCCCAGCGTCCCTTCAAAGCCTCCCTCGCCTATTGCATCAAAACTTTATTTTCTGTTTTCATATAAATAAGTATACAAAAAGAGTAGCTGTAAAGCTACTCTTTTTAGAATCAAATTCTCAGTGCTGGCGACTGCCTACTTTCGCCCCTAAGGACTATCATCGGCTCAACAAGGCTTAACTTCTCTGACCAGCTAGCGACTAGCTAGGACGGTCC
>CAYGIL010000002.1:0-3439 GCA_964349965.1 uncultured Candidatus Saccharibacteria bacterium
ACTTGCATCCCGTCCATGCCTGGTAGGTAGATGTCGAGTATTGCTATGTCGGGAGTGTTGTTTTCTATAAAGGCAACTGCTTCTTCACCACTTTTAAATATGTTGGCTTCAGCAAGTTCAGCCTTTATCTTTTGAGATAATAAGCTACCTAAAAAGCTATCGTCTTCGACTATAAGAATCTTCTTTCCTTTTAATGATAAGTCAATCTGTCCACCTAAGCCTTCTTTGTCTAATACAACTCTTTCCATATGTTCCGTCAGTATAGCATAAAAATATGCTTGTACTGTGGATATCTTTGTTGTGTAGTTATGAGAGGCGGGGTACAATTAGGTACATTAGTAAGAATTAAAAATTTAATTAAAAATAATTTATGGATCTCTCGATATTGGTTTTTGGTTTTCTACCTTTGGGTATACTCCTTATGTTAGCGGCTGGCGTACTTTATGTTTTATCAGCTATATGGTTGTGGAATTCCTCACGAGGGGAAAGTATTGATTTAGTAAATGCTCTCATTGCATTCCTCTTGTACCAAGCTGTGGCAAAGTTCTCTATGGGGTTAGGTGCTTACACTAGCAACCCTCTCTTTGGAAAGATAGCAGCTCTCGCGATAATAATTGGTGCTGTATACATGCTCAAATTCCCGTTGAGTGTACTCTCACAGTGGAGCAGAAAAGTACTCTTTAGAGTTATATTTATAATTTCAATACTCGGGTTTGCATGGTTCATGGGTACGCCTGAGAGACAAGATCTCTTGGTATTTTTTGCAACTTGGTATGACATCATCTTAAACGGCGTTATAGTAGGTGGTACGATTATTGTCTTTGGGATCAAGAGTGCAAATAGGGTATATAAGACAAAAGCTGTCGGAGGCGGTTCTGGAGTGGTTAGCTGTTGTGTAGCAGCTAACGTGTCTATGTTGTCAGGTGCCGCTTTGGCTAGCTTGGTGTTCGGTTTTCTTTCCCCGATACTTATTCTCGGATCAATGTTATTCGTTAGGAATCAGTCTCAGTCAAACAGTTAATGAAAGAAATAATAGAAAGACTCATTACAAATATATTCGGGATAGTTTTCGGCTACGTTGTAGGTCTTTTGTTCTACTCATCTCAGATGAGTTTCATACAGCACTACGGCTCGCGCTTTTTTCTCGTCAGTACTTCACTCATAGGGTTGGTGATATCTATTGCAATTATTGAACTCGGCAAAGTCAAAAACCTTAAGAAGAACAACTTATTGCGTAACGAAGCAATCACGCTCATTGCTCATGAAATGCGTACAGGGCTCACGTCTACCGGATGGGCTATACAGATGGTTCTATCAAAGTACGCGAATCAGATGTCTTCTGAGGACAAAGAAAATCTGGAGACAGTGCTTGAGTCTATACATACGACTGTCACGCATTCAGTCAATCTTTTAGACATAAGTATCCTTGATCTTAATAAGCTTTCTTTGTCATTGAAATGGGCGCCACTTAGTGAAATAGAAAAGATTTTCAATGAAATCCTAAAAGGGTATATAATGGAGTCAGAGAAAAATGGAATCAAGACTACTGTAAACATGGTACTCGACAAAGACAAAGAGGTAGAAGTCGACATGCTTCGTCTCAAGATTGTTTTACAAAACCTTTTAGAAAACGCAGTACGATACACTATACGTGAGAAAAAAGAAATCGAGGTATTGATAAACAACACTGATAAGGATCTGATGATAAAAGTAGCGGATTCTGGTATCGGAATACCTCCTGCTGAGCAAGCCAAGATCTTTAATGAATTTTATCGTGCGTCGAACGCACGTTCAAAGCTTTCAACTGGAAGTGGTATAGGGCTCTATGCATGTATGCAGTACGTTAGAGCACACAAGGGCACTATCAGATTTGAGTCAAAAGAAAATGAAGGTACCACTTTCTATGTTAGTATTCCTCTAAAGACTCGAGAAAATATAAACGAATTCATGCAGAAAGTGTAGGAGGGAGTTAACACTACCTGTTATATGTGTTAATCTAAGAATGTAGGTAATATAATTTTATGGATATTAACGAAGCATTCTTGAAAGATAAAAAAATATTGATTATTGAGGATGATGTTTTTCTAGGAGACATGTTACTTAGTCGTCTCAAGAAAAACGGCGCGGCGGTGACACTTCTCACCTCTGCGGAAAATGAGATCGATTACATCAAGGAGCATATTCCGGACGTTGTTGTTCTTGATATATATTTGCCTGGTGTAAATGGACTTGATTTTCTTGAGATGCTAAGGAAAGACGCAATAACAAAAGACATATCTGTGGTTGTCCTCTCAAATACTAGTAAGGTTGAAGATAGAGATAGGGCAAAGAACCTCGGGGCAGAGTTCTTGATCAAAGCCGGGGTCACACCTGATGAGATTGTAGAACATCTAGGCAAACTCTTTAGAGATAAGGTAAAATAATTAAACTTCTATACACCAAAGGGGTTGTGCTATAATATAGCTTATGGAGAACTTAAAATTCGGTTTATTTTCGGTAGTTACTTTAGCAGCTGTTGGTTTCGTGCTGTTTTGGGCAATCACGAGTATCCAAACAGGCAGTGAAAACAAGGCGAGTGGAACTATTACTGCGCTTAAAAGTGAAAATCAAAGTTTGAAAGAGGAGATATCAGAACTCAAAAGCACGATCGGTACCTTGGAAAGTGAACTTAAAAGTGGCAAGGTTGAAACACCAACTCCAGTAACAACATCCACTGATACTACACCCAAACCTGCCCCAGTACCAAAGCCCACGACCACAGCCACTAAGTATAAAAATCAAGCATTGATTGATGAGCTTGAAAAATTAGTTAAGGCAAATGTATTTCTTAAAGAAAAGTCTCAAGGTGCGGCGGTTGGTACTGTTCAGAAATTTTTGAATTTATATAATAAAACCTCAAATAAAATAGATAATGATTACGGTGCGACTACCAAGAGTGCGGTCTCCGCATTTCAAAAAGAACAAGGATTAACAGCGGACGGTGAGGCTGGTCCGGGAACTTTCAGAAAGATGATCGAATGGCTCAAGAAGCAGGGATAAACTTTTTATAGGAATAATGTAAATAAATTAAAGCTGCCCGTCACCCACTTATGAGAAGTGACGGGCAGCTTTAATTTTGATTGGGTCGCGCCTATTAGTTTAGGATTTAAGCTTGTGGGTTTACAGTAACAGTGAATGAAGTTTCGGTTGCAGCATTGCCACTCGAATCAGTGTAATTACACTTTACTGTTGTTGTTCCAATTGGGAATACTGTTCCGGAAGCTGGGGCACAAGTTGCAGTGTCTTCACCGTCTGCATTGTCTACTACTCCTGGTAGGGTGTAGTTAACTGTTGCACCCGCACTACTTGTTGCTGTCTGTGTGAATACAGGAGCTTTTGCAATCATTGCCATGTTGGTCATATTGGAAGTGTCACCCCAGTCTGCAGAATAAGTGAGTGA
>CAYGIL010000002.1:3539-18971 GCA_964349965.1 uncultured Candidatus Saccharibacteria bacterium
GATCCGTTTTGTGGATCTGAAGCGTTAACGGTCCATGTTCCTGTTTGTCCAGTTTTCAACATAGTTGGTGCGGTGATTCCTGAGATATTAGGTGTTGTTTGCGCTGTTAATTTCGCATTCGTAGCAGCCCGTGCACGGAGACTACCGCCGAACCAACCATTGTTAAAAAGTCGGTTCCAGATAGAGTTTGAATGTTCTGCGCTCACTTCTACTTTTGCTTTTCCTTTGTATTCTTTGTCATACTTATTGCTGTCTTTAGCAAGCCCTACAAAAGGTATTGCCGCTACTGCAACAGCAAGGAGTGATCCAGCGATAAAAGGTTTTAATTTTTGATTTTTTGTTTTCATATTTTTTTAAGGTTATGTTATAATTGAATTGATAATGATATGTACGTGAAGCACAAAAAGTACCTCACTACACGACCCTCACCACAGTAGACGGACAGAAAAGCAGGCTTCTTACATGGACATAATCTTGGTTATGTTGTATTTTAAACAAAGAGGGGCTTTAAATAAAAGTCGTGTAAGAATTTTAGAGCTCCCTCGTCTTATACTATGAAATCGGATAAAAGCTATATATTTAAAGAGATATACGATAAGGAATCAGATGCCATATTTCGATTTTGTGTGATACGAGTGTCTAATCGAGAGCAGGCCCTCGATATCACCCAAGAAACCTTTCTACGCCTCTGGCAAACATTGAAAGAGGGTACTGAAATCAAAAATACCAGAGCATTCCTGTTTACCGTAGCTCACCGCCTTATCATCGACTGGTATCGCAAAAAGAAAAGTCTGTCGCTTGATGCTATTATTATGAATAACGAAGGTGAAGAGTTTGAGTACGAAAGGCCCGATCATTCATCGGACGAAAATCTCTTGGGTGGTGCGGAAGGTAGGTACCTTGTGTCGCAGATCGACAATCTTACGCCTACATCTAGGGATCCTGTATACCTGCGTTTCGTGGAAGGATTGTCTCCCGAGGAGATAGCAAGCATACTGGGTATATCCACCAATGCTGCTTCTGTTCGGCTGAATCGAGGGTTAGTGGAGTTAAGAAAGAAAACCAAGTATGATGAGGAAAATAATAAGTGATATTATAAAAAATAAAAATACTATGGACGACGATATATTAAATAAAGCAGTGAATCAAATCAAGGAAATAAAGATGACTACTTCTGAAAAAGAAAGAGTCTTGAAGGAAATATTTGATTTACATAAAACAGAGCCTAGGCATTCCATACACAGCCCGTATATAGGGGCATTTTTTTCGAAAATATCTCTGAGGCATTTTTCTTATGTAGGTGTTGCTATTTGCCTCGTCTTGTTACTGACGGGGGGTGTTGTTTCCGCACAAGCTAGTTTGCCTGGGAGCACTCTTTATCCTATAAAAGTAGGTGTGGTGGAGCCCCTTCGCGCCGCACTTATATTTTCTCCAGTAAAAAAGATAAAATATGAAACAAAGCTTGCGACCGAGCGTATCATAGAGGCAGAGATGCTCGCTTCACGTGATGAATTAAACGAGTCCCACGTAGAAAAATTAAATGAACTTCTAGAAAATCATACTAATGCATTTAACTCTGCGGTATATAGTATGCGTGCCAAGGGATCGCCTTCTCCTTATATAGATGATGATTTTATCATAGGCTTTGAGGCACGTATGAATGCACACGCACGAGTGTTGGACTTGATCAGCGAGAGGGAAAACCTAGGGAAAGACATCGCAGATTCAGAATTTACTTCGAAACATACCAAACTTTCTCAAACCGCTCGTGAAAAAGCTGCAACTGTAGCTAATAATTTAAGAAACAACAAAGATCATAATGATAAAACAATAGAAGAAAGATATAAAAAACGTAAAGACGCAGTGCGTTCTCTCATAGATTCCACTACAAAAGACATAGCCGGTATACGTTCCCAGGCTTCACCTCACGGCAAGAAAATCGCTGATCATACTGATACGATATTAAATCAAGCAAAACAACTTTTGAAAGAAGGTGAAGACAAAGAAAAGAACGGGGACGCATTCGATGCATATAATAAAATTTTAGATTCTGAAAGTTCGGCAAAAGAGGCGGAAATTTTCTTAAAAGCGGGACTTAGGTTGCCAGATGTGCCAGAACATTAGATAATAGAGATATGGACAATATAACAATCGATCCTATTTCTCATGCGAGTCTCATACTAGAATGGGGCGGTATTGTCATGTACTCCGACCCCGTCGATCAGACTAAAGGTAGCATTTTTGCTAGGAAACCTGCTCCAGATATTATTTTAATAACTGACATTCACCATGACCATTTTGATGTTGATGTATTACAGAGCGTCGTAAAAGAAAAAACTACTATTTTTGCACCGAAAGCTGTCGTAGACTTACTACCAGATAGTTTAAAGGGTAAGACACACATTTTAAATAATGGTGATGTGGCTGAATGCCTAGGTTTAAAATTCGAGGCAATTCCCATGTATAATTTGTCTGGACCAAGTGAGCACTTCCACACTAAAGGCCGGGGTAACGGGTATGTTATTGAAAAAGAGCACGAGAGTGTATATATTTCTGGAGATACCGCTGGGATTCCAGAAATGAAGAATTTAAAAAATATTGACCTTGCTTTCATCTGCATAAATTTGCCTTATACTATGGATCCGGAAGAAGCTGCGCAGGCTGTGCTCGCTTTTAAGCCCAAAAAAGTTTACCCGTATCATTATAGACAAAATCCAACTAAAGATTTTGCTGATGTAGCAAAGTTTAAACAGCTTGTGAATACAGGCGATCCTGCTATAGAAGTCGTGCAACTAGATTGGTATCCGGAGTAAGTTTAACTACGTACAAATACTTGACTATTAGTATTACTTTGTATATACTTTAGGTATATGAAAACCTCAGCACTGAGTGTAAAAATAGATTCAAAGACAAAGAGAGAAGCGCAAAAAGTAGCCCATGAGCTTGGCTTTTCTCTTTCGGCGGTAGTAAATGCGTCGCTTCGGAATCTCGTGCGACAAAAAACCATTTCGTATTCTTTACTTGAACCTTCGCCAGAATTACGGAGAATTATTCGACAGGCACAGAGAGATCGGGCAAAAGGAAAGAATATTCTAGGTCCGTTTCATACCGCCCAAGACTTTCTAAAATCACTGCGTTCATAAATCCTTGTGATGACTATAACCTACCACCGATCTTTTAAAAAAATGTTTAAAAAACAACCGGTTTGGATCCAGGACAAATTCGCAGAACGCGTTCAGTTACTCTTGGAGAATATATATAATCCATTGTTGAACAACCATATGCTTGAAGGTGAGTGGATAGGATGTAGGAGCATAAATGTAACTGGTGATATCCGTAGTTTTTGAAGAACTGTCTCACAAACATGTGGAATTTGTGGCTATTGGTACTCACAGTGAGTTATACTCATAGTCCGAACGCTGATTGAATTTTTATGACAAGTGCAGTATACCCAGTAGTAGAGCTTTGCTAAAAGTCTCACTACCGGGTATACTGTATATTACTTACTAATAATATAAAATATATGGCAAAAAGAGGAACAAGTTTGAGTATACGACCTAAATCAAGACGTTCGCACAAGACTAAGAAAAGACTTGAGACCAAGAGGAAGATGCTCGCAAAAAAGGGAGTCGGCAAGAAGTCTAGCAAATAACTTAATTCATAGATTTTATGGATACTATCGAAAAATTAAAGAGTAATGGTATATTAGTGGTTTCTGCTGTGTGTCTTATTTTCGCTTTTGTGTTTTTTGCAGCAGCCCGAGGCTTTTCAAAACAGGGGTCTTTCGTAGAGGTAAAGGGTCTTTCGGAAAGAATCGTGAAGGCAGACGTAGCGATCTGGGCACTTAACTTTGAAGTGAAGTCAAATGACATTGACTCACTCTATGCAGATATTGAGCGCAACAATAATGCGATCAAGAGTTTCTTGAAAGAAAAAGGTTTTGAAGATTCTGAGATAAACATTGCACCAGTAAATATTTACCAAGATACTTACCGAGAAGCACTTTTTCGTTATAATTCAAATAATTCTGTTTCTGTATATACTAAAAAAGTTGATCTTGCCCGTTCTGCTTCCAAGGACTCGCTCCTGCTCGTAAAAAAAGGAGTAACACTCAGTCAGAATTCCATCAATTTTGAATTTTCTGACATAAATAGTATCAAGCCGGAGATGCTCGCTGAAGCCATAAAGAATGCCAAAAATTCTGCATCGCAGTTTGCAAAGGAATCCGGTTCCCGTCTCGGCTCTGTGTCTCGCGGTAATCAAGGCGTTTTTGATATCACCGACAAGGATCCCGGCTCTCCAGAATTCAAAAAGATCCGGGTTGTCTCAAGTCTGAGGTTTCTATTACATTAGGCAAGTAATCGATCTACTCCATGAAAAAAGGTCTATCTAAAAATAAGGAGACAGTGGTCATGGTAAGTGGGGGTTTTGATCCGGTACATATCGGTCATGTGCGCCTCTTTGAGGAAGCCAAAAAATTAGGCGATAAGCTTGTCGTGGTCATTAACAATGATCATTGGAAGAGACTTAAAGGTCGTCACGTGTTTATGCCTGATGTTGAACGAAAGGAAATAATCCAAGCATTTCGATGTGTCGATGAGGTTATGATAACCGATCATACAGAAGATACTAAAGATATCAGCGTGTGTAGAGAAATTCTCTCAATTCGACCCGATGTATTTGCAAATGGCGGCGACCGTTTTGCTGATAATATTCCAGAGTTCCAGCTTTGTAATCAACTAGGAATCGAGATGGTATTTAACGTAGGTAACGGCGGCAAGATCCGTAGTTCTTCTGAATTATTACAGGAATTTTCTAAAAAAACGAATGTTGCCGGATAAAAAAATAATCGCTTTTGATATTGACGGCACTCTTACTGCAAGCAAGACACCCATAACGGAAAGCATGGCCAATCTTATTAAAGAGCTTATCAAGTATAAGCAGGTTATTGCTATTGCGGGCGGAAGTTTTAAGCAAATGCAAACTCAATTTTTGCCGCCCTTTTTGGATGATAAGAGTATGTTGCCTTTTATTCATAATTTTAAATTTTTACCAACGAGCGGCACTCAGCGTTATGATTACAAAGAAGATACGAAAGAGTGGGTGCTAGTAGATAAAGAATCATTAGATAGTGAGGTCAAAGTGAGGATTATAAATCTTTTAGAACACGTCATTGATTCACCTGAATATGGAATACCTACTAATCCATTTGGTCCTATTATCGAAGATCGAGACACACAGGTTACTTTTACTCCGAACGGTCAACAGGCGCCTGTTTCTATCAAGTTAGCATTTGATCCTGATAGGAAGAAAAGAGAGAAAATCAGAGACTTTCTTGAACCGCAGCTTCCAGAAGTAAGTATTTTAATAAATGGTACTTCGAGCATAGATATTTTACCTAAGGGGTTTAATAAGGCCGTAGGTCTTTTGAGATACTTGGACAAAGTTGGACTTCAAAAATCCGACGTACTTTTTATAGGGGACGGTATTTTCCCCGGGGGTAATGATTATTCGGTTTTTGAGGCTGGTTTTGACACTATCCGAGTCGCAGGTCCTGAAGAAACCGAAGATATTATAAGGAGTTGGTTTGCTTGACGGGTATTTAGTTGTATAATACTTTTATGACCTCTTCCACAAGAGCTATTCAAACATTGGTTGTCGAAAGACCTTGGGGTAAATTTCACCAGTTCACAAAGAACGAAAATACAACGGTTAAGATACATGAAGTTAAATCTCACAGTTCTCTGAGTCTCCAATATCACAATCATCGCTCAGAGTTTTGGTATGTATTATCTGGTCATCCAGTTTTAACTATAGGTGAGACTAAGATAGTATCTAAGCCAGGTGATGAGTTTTTAGTACACGCATTAGAAAAACATCGAATCCAGACAGAAGACGAAGCTGCTGTCATACTTGAAATTTGCTACGGAGATTTTGATGAAGAAGATATCATAAGAATAGAGGACACTTATGGCCGCACGTAAGAAAATAGCTAAGAAAACAAAAAAGGTTATCAAAAAAACTACAAAGAAAAAAGTAGTAAAAAAAACACGATCCAAAATAAGACCAAAAAAGAAAGTAGTAAAAAAACTGCCTATAAGAAAGGTCGCTCTTAGGAAAAAGATTACTCCACTTAATCTCAAACGCTCGGTAAAGAATCCAATCATAGAGCCGAGCTCGCATTATTGGGAGTCAAAGGCGACCTTCAACCCTACAGCATTTTTGCATGATGGTAAAGTTCATATTATATATCGTGCGATCGGTGAGACTGATAACTCAGTGCTTGGCTATGCGGAGAGCAGGGATGGTGTGCATGCCTCATCTAATTCTTCTAAGCCAATTTATTATCACTTTATGCGCGGAGCTCCTGACACATCGCGTCCAGCCATTCTATACAGCTCTGGTGGTGGTTGGGGAGGAGGTTGTGAGGATCCAAGAATTACACTTTTGGAAGATAAACTTTACATGATGTACACTGCTTTTGATGGATGGGGGTCGGTTCGTATAGCACTCACTTCGATTAGTTTGGATGATTTTATTGATAAGCGTTGGAATTGGCGAGATCCGGTTATAATTTCTCCACCAGGTCAAATACACAAAAATTGGGTGCTCTTTCCTCAAAAGATAAAAGGCAAGTTTGCTATTTTGCATGCGATTTCGCCGAAGATCATGATTGATTATGTTGACTCTATGGATGAATTTGATGGTACGACTTATATACACAGTGTTCATCAGTCGAGTCCTTTGTGGGCGACACGAGATCGTTTGACCCGAGGAGTTGGTCCTGCACCGATCAAAACCAAACATGGCTGGCTCGTTATTTACCACAAGATGGATCCACATGAGACACATCGTTATAAATTGTGGGCAATGATTTTGGATGAGAAGGATCCAACAAAGGTTTTGTATAGTTCGAGTCAGCCGATTTTGGAACCGGATGAGTGGTATGAGAATGAGGGATACAAAAGCGGGGTTGTATATTCTTGTGGTGCTGTTGTTAAAAACGGAGAGTTATATGTTTATTATGGAGGTGCAGATAAAGTTACTTGTGTGGCCACGGCAAATTTGAATTTATTTTTAAAAGAGCTTACAGAGAAAAGTGTGACCAGATTAAAAAGAGGTAAATCAAAATCATAATGTATTTTGTAAAACGATCACATCACAATCCAATAATAACGCCGGATCGAGATCACTACTGGGAAGCATCCGCAACGTTTAACATGAGCGTTATTATAAAGGATAATTTTTTCTACGGTGTTTATCGCGCTGTTTCTGCGACTGACCGACTTCGTTCACCTGATCAAGTTTCGATTATTGCAATAGGTAAAAGTAAGGACGGTCGGGATTTTTTTGATCGTGAGCCTTTTATTACACCTACTGAAGAATGGGAAAAGTATGGCTGCGAGGATCCTCGAGTTACGTATTTTGAAGGAAATTATTATATATTCTATACCGCTCTTTCGGAGTATCCTTTTAATGCAAATGGCATCAAGGTCGCTGTAGCTGTATCGAAAGATTTGAAAAAAGTTAGTGAACGTCATTTGATTACGCCATTTAATGCAAAAGCTATGACGCTTTTCCCTAGAAGAATCAATGGCAGGATAACTGTGATAGTTGCAGTTGATACAGACAAGCCTCCGGTTAAGATAGCTATAGCGCAAGTTTCTGATATTGGGGATCTCTGGAATCCACTTTTCTGGGAAGAATGGTATAAGAATGTAGACAAACATACGATCGATCTCAAACGTAACCAATATGACCACATCGAAGTCGGTGCAACTCCAGTCCTTACCAAGTATGGATGGCTATTAGTGTATTCACATATTCAAAATTATTTTAGCGGTGGGGAAAATCTTAAACGTGTTTTTGGGGTCGAAGCGGTATTGCTAGCTGAGAACGACCCTCATAAGATATTAGGGCGTACTAGTGGACCCATGCTCGTACCTCGTGAGTCTTATGAATTATTAGGTCATGTTCCTGATGTTGTTTTTCCGACGGGTGCGGTGTTAAAGCGTGATACACTTCTCATCTATTATGGAGCAGCCGATACTACAACATGTCTTGCTCACGTAAACCTGACTGATTTGCTTGGCACTATAAGACCCGAAACAAAAGATGATTGGCACTTCAAACGCTCTGATAAGAATCCGATTATAGTTCCAAATGAACTTCATGCATGGGAGGCAAAGGCAACATTTAATCCAGCTGCGGTCCGGTTGAATAATAAGATACACATTTTGTACCGCACTTTTTCCAATGACAATACTTCTTATATCGGATATGCATCGACTAAAGACGGCTTTACCATAGATGAGCGTTTACCAGAACCGATCTACGTACCGCGAGAGGAATTTGAATCCAAAAAAGTTTCTGATGGAAATTCTGGCTGTGAGGATCCAAGAATAACAAAGATCGGTAGTACTTTGTACATGTGTTACACTGCGTTTGATAGCATTGGTCCACCGAGAGTAGCTATCACTTCCATATCTGAAAAGGATTTTATAGTAAAGAATTGGAGATGGGAGAAGCCTGTACTTATAACGCCTGCGGGGTTTGATGACAAGGATACTTGCATTTTTCCCGAGAAAACAAAAGGACAATATTTCATACTCCACCGAGTAGGCAACGAGATCTGTGGAGATTATTTTAAAACACTTGATTTCACTAATCAGAAAGTTAATAAGTGCATTCGTATTATAGGGCCGAGGTTAAACAGTTGGGATGGTCTCAAAGTTGGTATTGCTGCACCTCCTATCAAGACTAAACACGGTTGGTTGCTTTTATATCATGGAGTATCCGGCACGCACTCTACTTACAGAGTAGGGGCTCTTTTGCTTGATCTCAAAGATCCTGCTATTGTTTTGTCTCGTACTACTGATCCGATCTTTGAACCAGAAGAGTTGTATGAGAAGAAGGGCATAGTAAATAATGTAGTTTTTCCATGCGGTATGGCACTTAAGGAGGGGACTCTTTTTATATATTACGGTGGAGCAGATACAGTTACCGGAGTAGCTTCAATGAAACTCAAGATAATCATAGATGCTCTTACTCGAGATATAAGAAACGTTCACAAGCCCAAACCTAAAAAGCTTAAAAAGAAATAAGTATTTGAGTTATTTTAAAACTGGGATATATCTCGTGGTGTAAATATATTTACTATCCAATCAAAGGCTACTCGTATTTTCTTGCGGAAAGAAATAAGTTTGCACAAGTAAACTGTTCTCCATAGCGACCAAGCAATTCGTCCAGAAAAAGTCACGTGCCATATCTCTCCAACAGCCATCCATTGTCCGAGCGACATAAGGTTACCAGAATGTCTATAAAAGAACGGCTTTTGCTTTTTATTATGGAATGCGCGCTCTATGTTTTTAGCTACGGCCCACGCTTCTTTTTGAGCTGCTTGAGCGAGTGCAGGGAGTTTTTGGTTGCTACCGTTGTCTTTAAATGCTGCACTGTCACCGATCACAAATACTTCTTCGTGACCTGGTAAAGAAAGGTGATCACTTACTATAATTTGCCCACCTTTGTTTCTTTCTATGTTTTCATCAAAGGTTATGCCGACAGGTTTGACTCCCGCAACCCAGATTACATTGGTTGCCGATATGCGCATGTCGTTGTTTAGAACAACTCCGGACGGTGTGACTTCTTTTACAGCAGTTTCAAGCATTACTTTGATACCTTTTTCTTGCAATTTGCGCAAACTTTCTCTTTGCATTTTTATACCAAATTGCGGCACGAGCTCGGGGGCATTTTGGATTAAAATTACAGATGCGTCGTCGGTTACTTCACGAAAGTGATAACGAGAAAAATTTTCCTGTATAAATTCTACTAATTCTGTTGCTAGTTCGACTCCTGTTGGTCCACCGCCAACGATAACAAACGTTAGATTCTTTTTCCTCTCTACCAGGTTCTCTGTGTGGGCAGCTTTTTCCATCTGCATAATGCATTGGTTTTTAATTCGAATAGCGTCCTCGAGTGATTTGAGTGGCATACTGTATTCTTTTGCTCCAGGTATGTTGTAAAAATTAGTTTCTGCGCCTGGAGCCAATACAAGATAGTCGTAAGAAAGCACCGAATGGTCCACGTTAACAGTATGACCTTCTAGATCAACTCGCTCTACTTTTCCTAGGAAAAAATTATCGAGCCTACAATCAAATACTTTTCGGATTGGTTCGATGATGTTTTCTGGGTTTATACTGCCGGTCGCAACTTCGTGTAACAGTGGAGTGAAGAGAAAGTAATTTTTCTCACCGATCAAGGTTATCTCTGCTTGGTGAATATTGCTTCGTTTATGAAACAGCTTATGTAAATATTTTAGAGCATACACACCTCCAAATCCGTTGCCAACAATAATGATCTTTATAGCTCGTGCCATATCTTCATTATAACATGTAAAAATGCTAATATGAGGAGATGCTAGAATCGATAGAATGGCTGCGAGCGTTTATATTGAATTACCCATCTTTTGAGTATTTCGTGATTTTTGCGGGGTCCGTGCTTGGCGGAGAGCCAGCCTTATTTCTCTTAGGATTTCTCGCGGCTCAAGGCATTGTCGGCGTTGTTCCTATTATATTGCTCAGTTATATAGGAGCTTTTGTTCCTAATGCTATATGGTACTTCCTAGGCAATACTAACCTTATGAAAAACCTGTCTTCACATAAATATACTACAGAAACTGTAACTCTAATCACCGATGCGGTAGAGCGAGCGAGTCGCGGGAGTCATTTATTAGCACTTATTATAATAAAGTTTCTCGTCGGTACGCCCGTTTTACTTGTTATGTATACTAGCAGAAAAAGATTAACTCCAAAGGAGTTTTTTTGTTATCAATCAGTCGCGACTTTTCTCTCTGTGCTTGTGATTATGCCCGCAGGATACCTTTCGGGTCGAGGTTTTGTGTATTTTGCTCAAGTATTCGAGAACGTGTACGTTGCGATCGGCTTTATCTTGGTCATCCTTATAGGTATTTTTGCCCTTCAGGTATGGTTCGAAAAGCGTTTTACTAAAGTGAATTAACAGCTTTTTGCTCTACTTTGCTAAACCTGATACAATGATAGTATGCAGGTAAAATTACAAACAAAAAATATAGAGTTAACAGAAGCTATTAAGGACTATGTGGAGAAGAGGGTAACCAATCTTGAAAAATTGCTTACCAAAATGGAATCTCAAGGAACTGAAGCTCTTGTTTGGTTTGAAGTAGGTCAAAGTACCAAGCATCATAAATCCGGTATGATTTTTCACTCTGATTGTAGAGTGAGTATTGACGGCAAGGAATTTTATGCGAGCGCTGACGACGAGGATTTATATGCATCAATCGATAAAGTAAGGGATGAGCTTTTCCGTGAAATTAATAAAAATAAAGATAGGAGGCAGACTCTTTTCAAGCGTGGCGCAACTAGTATAAAGAAGATGATGAAGCGCCTAACAAATAGGAACCCCGAGACAGCAAAGTATGATGATAAGTAATTTCTAACCTCTGTACTCTGTCTCTTTTCCACCCTCAGGAATAATCTTTTTAATCACAAATTTTACGTTTTCTAAGCTCGCATCCGTAATAATAATTCTCTTTCCGTCCTTGAAAAAGAACGTCCGAGGCCAGGTTGCGTATGCGCGGAATTTATTGTAATTCTTGATTGGGTCATCTGTTAAATCAATCAGCCCGTCTTCTTTTTGGATTTTTTTACAGTAAGTTGCCTCGTTTTCGATTTGAGTAATTGGGGTGATTTTTTTATCGATAATATTAGGTAAATTTTTTACCAATAATTCTCCACCAATTTTAATTAATCTCTTTCGAAGCTCACTAGCTTTTTCGTCTGGGTGAATACTGACTTTTTCAAGTGCTAAAACTGGTCCCGTGTCCATTTTAAATTCCATTTGTTGGATAGCTACACCAGTTTCCGTATCTCCATGTAGTATTGCACTCTCAACCGGAGATGCCCCTCGGTATTTTGGAAGTAGGGAATAGTGAATGTTGATAGAACCTAAGCGGGGAATTTTAAGGATTTCTTCAGGAATTATTTTACCGTAGGCGACGACAATAGATATGTCAAAATTCTTATTTATAAGTTGTGTTTTTATATTTTCTTCAAGTGTGGTGGGTTGTAGGTATGGAATATCATTTTCTTCTGCAAAAACTTTTACCGGAGGGGGAGTAATAATCATTTTACGTCCTTGTGGTTTATCCGGTGAAGTTATGATGAGTGAGGGCAAAAATCCTGATTGCTTCAGGATTTCGAGTGTTTCTGATGCTACATCTGGTGTGCCCCAAAATGCAAAATTTATTTTCTCCATACTATTTTACTGGTAATTCTTCGCGTACGTCTTTGGCGTGGTCGATGAAAAGGATCCCGTTTAAGTGATCGGTCTCGTGCTGGAAGATTTGCGCAAGCAGCCCTGATGCACCGCGAGTAAATTTATTACCAGTTTCATTGTAGGCAGTGACTGTCGCCTTTTTCGAACGGAAAGTTTTTCCGTAAAGCCATCGAACAGAGAGGCAGCCTTCAGGTACCCACTCACGATCACGAGAGAGCCTTGAGATTTTGGGATTAATGAAAATTAGATCTTTTACGGCAACTTTTCCGCGTTCGGGGTCGCTATCTGCCTCTGCTGAGGCAGCGCTGCCTCTCGGCTCGTCAGCCTGCGAGACACCCCGACCACGGAAACTTGCCTCAAAGATCTTTCCTGAAACTACGAAAATTCTTAGACTATATCCGATCTGTGGCGCGGCTATTGCTACTCCGTCGCTCTGGCTGCGGAGAGCATCGGACATTTCTTTTAAGATTTTTTGTATTTTCGTGCTTTTGATTTCTCCTAATGGTACCTCAGGTGCGATCTTACGAAGCACTTTTTCTTTTTGTTGTAAGATTTTCTTTACCGGCATATTACTTTAACTCCTTTAAATACTCTAGTAGTTTCGTTAATTTTACTGTATCTTGAGATCGGTTGCGCATGTCTCGGACGATCACTGAGTTTTCGATAGCTTCCTTGACTCCGAAAATAATTGCATACGGTATAGCTAGCTTCTCAGCTACTCCGAGCTGGCTAGCTAGACTATCTTTGGAAAGTGACTGAGCTATCGGTATGTGAGCTTCGCGTAGTATTTCTATGATGTTTAAACTTTTTAGCTTTGCCTCTGTGCCTAGCTGGATAAAATATATTTTGGGTTTTTTAAGTATGCGAGGACAAAGTTTTTTGTACCAAGATGATTCTACTACTCGATCTACCCCGATAGAGAATCCTACCGCCGGTACGTCTTTTTTGCTGCCGATCTGACGTGCTAAGTAGTCGTATCTGCCCCCGGATGCGATCTGCACGGGTGTACCTTCTTCGTTTGTCGTATATACTTCGAATACTGTTCGTGTGTAGTAAGAGAGCCCTCGGACTAGGTTTTTATTTATTGTATACGGTACGCCCATTTCCTCTAAATATTCGAGTACTTCTTTGAAATGCTTTTTACATGATGCACACAAGAAAGATACTGAGTCTGGAGCTTTTTCGTTTAGCTCTCTGGTCTTTTCTTCTTTTGAGTCGAGTATGCGGAGAGGATTTACCTTGAGTCTTTCACGATCTATTGGGGGCAAGCTCGAAATATGTTTTTTGTAAAAGTTTACGAGTTCACGGATGTATCCATTGCGGCATTCTTTATCACCAATAGAATTTATATCTATCGACAGGTCGGTAGCCCCTGCTTCCTTTAGTATGCTCATGCCTACCTTTATGACGAGCGCGTCCATTATACTTTTATCACTTCCAAGTGAATCTATGTCAAATTGCACAAACTGTCTGTATCGACCAGCCTGAGGTTTATCATGACGGAATACTGGTCCGCCTTGGTAAAAGAGTACTGGTTGAGGCATTGCTTGCATGCCGTGCTCTATGTATGCTCTCATAAGAGGAGCGGTGTGTTCGGGTCGCAGGGCTAAGTGGTCTCCGCCCTTTGTCTTTAGGTTGTAGATTTCCTTATCTATGATATCAGTACCGATGCCGATACTTGTTGTAAAGATATCTTCGTGTTCCAGTATTGGAGTTTCTATGGGTTTGAAACCGTAGTAGATTGCCACTTCTTGAGCTTTTTCGAAAAATCCTTGGAAGCTGTAGAACTTATCATTCATTAGATCACGCATTCCTTTTGGCGATGATGGATCTGCTGCTTTGTGCTTGGTGACTTTCACCGTGACGTGTATTGTTTTTTTCATAAGTATTAAATTTCCTAATCCTGACTATTATCGCCAGGTAAAACCTTGATGTTATTAATAGGCAAGAGTCGAACTAGAGCTCGTCCAACTATCAGATCTCTGGTTACTGGTCCCCAATACCTAGAGTCGGAGCTCGCAGGTCTGTTGTCACCCATGACAAAGTATTCATCACTTTTCAGGGAAATGTGTAAGTCGTTATTTGATTCATTTTTGATATAAGGTTCTTCTAGGATAAATGACTCTTCCTTGTTATCAAGATTAGTAATTTTAACAGTGTTACCTTTGATATCAACAGTTTCATTTGGCAAGCCGATAACTCTTTTTATAAAGAACTTAGTCTTGTCTTTTGGATATTTGAAAATAATTACTTCCCCTCGTTTCGGTTCTCTGCTTTTGTATGAAATCTTATCTATGATCAGATAGTCTTCGGTTTTGAAAGTTGGTAGCATTGATGATCCAGAAACTACAAAAGGCTCAACAACGAACAAACGTATGGGTACTACAACGAGTAGAGCTAGTATTGCAAAACGTACAAGCTCAAAGAATGATTGGCGATTGCTTTTTTCTTCAATTTTCGCTTCCGATGTGGTCTTATCTTCCATTTGTTTTGATTATTGTACGCTAGTATAACATATAAATAATATTGACAGATCGATAATGCATGTTTTCTAATGTTATTGCTAGGCAGTTGCGATATAGGGAGAGTAGATGCTACTATGAACAAATGAAAATCGTTGTTGGGTTGGGTAACCCCGGAGAAGAGTATGAAAAGACGCGGCATAACGCAGGTAGGATCCTCGTTGACTTGATTGAAGATAAAATCGAGGGCCTAAAAATAAAGTTTATAAAGCCGGATACGTTTATGAATCACTCCGGCAAAGCTGTCGCTCCGTTTATCAAAACAAAAAAGGATTTAGAAAATCTGATTGTTATCTATGACGATATCGATCTGCCTCTCGGGAAAATAAAGATTTCATATAATCGTTCGAGTGGAGGGCATAACGGACTCCAGTCGATAATTAAAGCGGTAAAAAGCGAAGAATTTGTACGTATTCGTATTGGCCTCGCGCCCTCGACTCCGTCCGGTAAAACCAAAAAGCCACAAGGGGAACAAGCTGTGCTCAAGTTCCTGCTCGGAGAATTTAAAAAACCTGAACTCGAAACTCTCAAAAAGCTTTCAAAAAAAATAGCTGAGGCAGTTGAAATGATCTTTACGGAAGGGAGAGAGAAAGCGATG
>CAYGIL010000003.1:0-18779 GCA_964349965.1 uncultured Candidatus Saccharibacteria bacterium
CTTTCGGTATGCCACCTTTCCAAGGTGGTGGAATAAACCGCTATCCGACGCCTCCAATACACTCTAATGTACATTATTTTCCCTAAAAAGGAAGCTTTATACATTTTATAATGCTCACTAGACAATTCGACCAACTAGGTAGATGATTAATGTAAAGGTCGCCGCCAATTACTAAATAACCAAGACGGATTTATACTAAAAATGGTTTATTAGTTAACGACATGCATATGAACACTCAAAAACAAAAAATTGCGGCAAAAAAGAATATCAAAAAAGCACAGGCAAAGTGGAAAAGCATGACGCACAGAGAGCACGCCTTAGCGCAACCCGAGGGCCGAATGCGCAAAAAACCCGGCAGCACCGGAGAAGGAAAATTCTTTCATATTCAAATTCGCCCAAAAAGCAAATTCAAAACATTTAGGATTCAAGATGTGGGCAAAAAGGGCGGCCTAGAAAGACTCGCGGGTAAACGCTCGAGCGGATCCTGGGATACAGTCGCGTGGCTCGTCTCCAAGAAAGATGCGAAAATTAAAAACAAAGAATTAATAATAAACGACCCTAAGGCAAAATCAGTTCTCCAAAGCATCCGAGGACCGATTATGCAAGTCAAGGGAGATATATTCAAAGCCCTACCCCGCTAAATTATCAAATAAACAAAAACTTTATGAAAAGATATAAAAAATTACCTCTACTCTTCTACCCTATTCTGATCACACTTCTCTTCTTCATAAACACATCTCCTGCTGCTGCTGCTGACATGTACCTTAGTGATAATGATGTATCACTAGATACGGGAGAAACGGTCAAAGTAACCGCCTACAATGTATCAGGAGACCTTTATGTGTCGCGCAATTCAAATTCACGAATAGTATCGGTAAATATTAACGGCCGTACGATCTCGATCCGTGGACGAGACCGTGGTGAATCTACGATCAAGATTTGCGAAGATGAAGGCGACAGATCGTGTGACACTCTCTACGTCGACGTCGAAGGCTCTAATTATTTGGATGAGGATCTCGACCTAAGAGTGTCTAATTTAGTACTGCCACTCTCAAGCAGTGTAATGATTTCCTATGACGACTCGGATGATCTCTACATTGCTCAAAATTATGATCCGAGTATTGTATCAGTTTCGTATTCATCAAAACCAATCGGGTGCACTGACATATCTTATTACAGCGTGCTCACCGGGGAGCCATGTTTCTCTTACTACGACGATGACAATACTTCGATAACGATCTTTGCACTGTCAGTCGGTGTAGGTGAGATCACGATCTGCAAAGACAATCGCAATGAATGCAGTCGCATAAATGTAGCAGTGACTTCACCCTACCAAGCAAACTACCAGTACTACCCCTACCAGTATTACCCGTATTACTACTAGACAGACTGTGATACACTTACTGAATAATGGATGAATTCTTAGTGGTTAGTGCCTCCATACTCGCACTCGTAGGTAACATACCTTATTTGTCTGATGTCATAAAAGGCAGAGTGAAGCCGCATCCGTATACGTGGTTCGTGTGGACGATAGTTTCTTGCGTCGTATTCTTTGGACAACTCGCAAAGGGCGCAGGTATAGGCGCAATCCCCACAGCAGTTTCGGAAGTATTTACTGTTGTAATATTTATTCTTTCAATCAAGTATGGATTTAAGAATCCTCCCCGCCGCGACAAATATTTTCTAGCTTTAGCACTCCTTGGATTAATACCTTGGATTATCACCAAAGACCCGACCTTGTCGGTGATCATCGTCGTTCTCATAGACTTGATTGCTTTTATACCCACCCTCAGCAAAACATACAACCAACCAAAAAGCGAAACCGCTCTGCTTTACGGAATCAATGTATTACGCCATTCTCTCATCTTAGGAGCCTTAGGTGCATACAACATAGCGACCACACTGCATTCTATTTCGATGATCATTACCAATTCGGTTATGGTGATATTTATAAAAATCCGCGAGCGAAAAGAATAAACACATGGCAAAAATACTCGTAATCATAACTGCGACCCTAGCTCTCGTCATAGCCATATTTTTATTATTTAAAAAAGATCCAGCAATCACGAACTTCCCTTCACGGGGTACGTCTCTAATCGCCTTTGGCGACAGCCTGGTAGAAGGCGTCGGTGCAACCAAGGATAACGACTTCGTGTCTATCCTGTCCAAACTCATCGGCCAACCTATTATAAATATGGGTGTATCAGGAAACACAAGTAAGAACGGCCTAGATCGTATCGATACCGTGACGTCACAAAAACCAAAAGTTGTACTCGTTCTTTTAGGTGGCAATGACTTCCTACGAAAAATTCCAAAAGCGGAAACATTTAAAAACATAGACGATGTTGTCTTTAAAATTCAACAAAGTGGTGCTGTCGTTATCCTGCTCGGCGTACGCGGAGGCATCCTCACAGATCAATACGAAGAACAGTTTGAAAATATCGCAGACAATCGTGGCGCCCTATACGTCAAAGACGTATTAGACGGCATAATTACTAATCAAAAATACATGAGTGACGCCATACATCCAAACGATGCCGGGTATAAAAAAATTGCAGAAAAAGTAGAGCCCGCACTCAAAAAGGCATTAGGCTTGTAGCATCTTTAGAAACTCTTTTTCATCTAATACTTTCACGCCGAGCTTTTCGGCATTTTTTAGCTTTGAGCCTGGATCACTCCCCGCAACCACATACGAAGTATTTTTGGATACCGAACCGACTACCTTGCCTCCGAGAGCTAGTATCTTCTCTTTGGCAATCTCACGAGACATCTCAGAAAGGGTTCCAGTTAACACAAAGCTAAACCCGGAGAATTTCCCTTTCTCGCGTTTACCTACTTTTTCTACAACTACGCCGTTTTGCTTAAGCTTTTCTATAAAAAGCACATTACTTTTATCAGTAAAAAAATCAAAGAGACTCTTTGATACGGCAGGGCCGATATTTTCTATGGTATCTACCTCAGCTAGGTCTTGCCTAGCTGAGGTCATGAGATTTTCAAGAGTTCCAAAGTGAAATGCGAGATCCCGTGCAGTTTCTTCACCTACATGAAGTATCCCGAGTGCCCAGAGGAACCGCGCAAGTGAAATCCTTTTTTTGCTTTGTATCTCATTTATTATATTTTCTGCGGATTTTTCTCCAAAGCGTTCGAGCGGTGCGATGTCTTCCTTCGTTAATGTAAAGATATCTGCCGCGTCGGTGATCAATCCCTCGTCTTTGAAGCGACGCAAAATCTTCGGACCTAATTCATATATCTCAAACACCGACACAAAATGCTCGAGGTAGCGTTCATTCTTTGCAGCACATTTTGGATTACTGCAGTAGTAAGCCACAGAAAGCGAAGCAGATAAAGAATTTTTCACGGTGCGGGTCCCGCCCGGTAATCCGGGAAGGGTAAAGCCGGAAAAATTCTTTATCTGCGAAGTTTTCTTCTCTACGCTTCCACCGCAAACTGGGCACGCTTTAGGCATGTTAAACTTTTTTTCTTTACCTGTACGAAGCCCTGGCAACACCTCTACGACTTTAGGTATTACATCCCCTGCCTTTTCGATCACAACTGTATCCCCGATACGGAGATCGAGTCGCCTGATTTGATCGAGGTTGTGCAATGTCGCTTTTGATACAGTAGAACCGGAGACGAGCGTCGGCTCAAATAAAGCGAGCGGCGTGAGTACCCCTGTGCGACCGACGTTTACCTTGATATCCTTTATGACTGTCGTCGCGCGCTCTGCCGGATACTTGAACGCAGCCATGTATCGCGGAGCTTTACCGACCACCCCTAGCACTTCTTGCAGTTTCAAATCATCAACGGATATAACAATACCGTCCGTACCATACGGAAATTCAGACCGTACTTTTTCAAAGGTATCAATAAATGCAATTACTTGTTCTAAATTATTCGCCTTTTTTTCAAATCGAGGGTAAGTTTTAAAACCAAGAGTGCGGATAAGTTCATGCTCCCCAGAATGCGTTTTCGAATGCTCTCCAGTATCAGTTTTGACGTCATATGCAACAAAATCAAGCTTGCGCTTCGCAGCAAGGCTAGGGTCAAGCTGACGGAGACTTCCTGCTGCTGCGTTTCGAGTATTAGCAAAAAGAATTTTACTTTCACGCTCCTGTAAAACATTCAACTTTGCAAGCTGTGCTTTAGACAAGAGCGCCTCACCGCGAATTTCGATTTCCCCCTTATGAGGTATGACAAGCGGTATCGAGTGTATTGTTTTTAAATTCTCTGTGATGTCTTCACCAACAAATCCATCCCCGCGAGTTGCTCCGCGAATAAGTCTTCCGTCTTTGTATATGAGCGACACCGCAAGTCCGTCAAATTTCACTTCACAGAAATAATCCAACTTGGCGGTTAAGCCGCCAAGTAGTTTCTTTACCCGATTTTCCCAATCATATAATTCATCTTTACTAAAAACATCATTCAAAGAAAGCATCCGAGCCCGGTGACGCACTTTTTCGAATTTCGGAAGCGGCTTGCCGGCCACCCTGTTTTCAGGTGCATTCGGGTCATCAAACTCCGGATACTTCTCGAGCAATCCTCTAAGTTCCCGAGTCAAAGAATCGTATACTTCATCAGTTACGTTTGGCCTATTTTCCGTATGATATTCCTCACGTAAACGTGCGATCTCAACACGCAAAGACTGTATTCTCTTTTTGTCTTCTCTCTTATCCATAACAGGCGCTCTGCCCTACTAGTAGTCTACCTCAATTTGGCGCTCAACGCGATTAGAGTTTGTCGAAGGAATACATTGGCTACTGTTCACATTATAACCCTTGGAAATTATACTTGTGCGTACATAATACGGGGGACCCACCAAGGATGTATTATCATCTTTGATTACTTGCACTCGTGCACAATTATTACCACTACTACCTAAGCCATTAATATAAAAAGTGTAAGTCACCTTACCAATATCTCCATCATTATAGATAGGACCATTATTTACAACCATAGTAGGTGTTACTGCAGCACAACTTATGCTTTGTGCTGCACCAGGAAGAGGAAACTTACTCGCTGCACCTTTATCGTTCATAAGTGCGCATTCGATACCAGTATCTGCGGCGAGGAATGCATCGTTCGTATCACGCGCAGAAGTTGCAAACTTTATTTCATTGAGAGTTATATTTGTGATACCGAGCGTGATCGAAAGCAGCATAGCCGAAAGCACTACAGCAAAGAGTATCACAAACCCCGAACGAAAGCCTCCGGCTTCGTACGGGGCAAGCCCTTTATTTATGTAATTTTTAATTTGTAATATTATTTTTTTCATACGGGCTATTCATTCCAATTAAATATACTCTCTGTAAAAGAAACGCTGTTGTAAGAGGAACTGCTACCCTGCTTGAGCCAGTATACGGTCGAGGTAACTTTTAATTCGTTGACTGGTGAACCTACTTGAGTAACAGTAATTTTTCTTGAAAAACCTGAGTCTGTGCCCACAATAGAATTATTATATTTACCGGTGTTTGAATCGTAATACATAATACCTAGATTTGGAGAACTAAGGTTTCTACACTGCAAACTACCAGTGCAAGGTCGAATAAAAATATCAATCATTGGTTGAGTAGAATCAGAATAATTTAAGTTGTCCCCCACTATAAAACAACCCGTGGATAAATTTGAACACAAAGTATTAAAGCTAGCACCTAAAAGCTTAACCCTAAATTTATCCCAACCTGCCTGTGTGCTACCACTCGGAGGGAAAAGAGTCTCATCATAAAGCACATACGAATAACGCAAATTGTGAATGTATTCTATGCCTTCCTGCGCCAAATATGATGCGATGACTTTTCTCTTGGCGTATCCTGTATCAACAATCCCCTGTGAAGACAGGACGATGATACCGAGAAGTGATCCAGTAAAGATCGAAACAGCCACGAGTGACTCGACTAAAGTAAATCCTGTTTTATACTTTTTGTGATATTTCATCATATTATGGATCTATTGCCCTCTGTGACACGGACGTCTGCATAGAAAAAGGCGTAGAGGTATTTTTAAGTATAATCCTTCCAGATATCCTGATCGTCACAAAAGGTTGCTGCTGATTGCTAGGACTTGCACTTGATGATTCAGCACCCAAAACCGAAAATCCGGGAAATCCTGAGAAGGAATCTATGATTACCTCTTCTGGATTGAGCACCACCCACGTCGGACTAGCGGCTTGTGCATTGGTTGTTTTCCAAATGGCCATAAGGCCGTTCGATTGAGCATTTGCTTCGAATTTGTAAGCCCACTGAGCGGAGCCGTTGGCTGGATAATCTTCCGGCTTAAATACTATCGCGTAACCACTCGCACAACTTTGTGGACCGACGGTAGGGAGGTTAATAGGAGTAACCGGGTTACCGGTAGCTATACACCTATACTGAAAGCCAGTTCTGAGACTCCTCGATATGTCTTCCATGATGAAACTCAAGCTGTCAGTGATCGAGCGCATATCCTGAGTTTTCTCATGAAGCAAGTTTGCATTCAAAAATGCTCCCATTCCGCTCACAACCACAACGAGAAAAACAGAAACGGATACCATTGTTTCTATGATCGTATAGCCGCCTACTCTTTTTTTATATGTTCTCGTTTTTAACATAAACTAATTCACTTGTATCCGACCGGAATTATATATCTTGATATAGGCATTGTTTCCCTTCGGAGAGGTCACAGTAATTCTAACATATTCAAAACCAGTGAGGGTTGCTTGTGAATAAAAAACTGGTGCGGACTTAGTTCGTGAAAAAGAAATAGCTACGTGTGAGAGAATATTTGCCGGAGCTGTAGGGTTTGGACAATTAACACCAGTGCACCTCGTAATTTCAGATATCTTGTTACCTTTGCCAATAAGAATCTTTCCTAAACATTCAATAGTACAGGTCGTAGCGCCAGTGTATGCAGTATCCACAGGATTCACATCAGCAAAGTAAATGAATTTTTTATTAAGTGCAATGCCGTCAGTGTCAGGAGGAGTCTCGGTGGAGTTAAAGTACACTCCATATGAGGGCTTCCAATCTGCGGGAGTTACAATATTCAGAGGCTGCTTACCAGACGAAGACGATTTCTGAGCTTCGACGATCTTGAGTGCTATATCGCTCGCCAAATTCTTGATATCTATTTTACTCTGAAAAGCTCCGTAATTAAACATCACAACCGTAGAAAGTACAGCGAAGATAGAAAGCACGACAATGATCTCTATATAAGTCATTCCCGACTGCAGATTAATATTTCTTTTTTTGCTAGTACTAATCATATTTTGATTAAAACGGTGTAAAGATTTGCAGATCCAAGATAAATGCGATAAAGGTACCGAGTACGAGGTACGGTGCAAAAGGAATCTCCGTTTTCATTTTATACTTTTTAGAAAGTAATATAAGAGCGATGCCAACGATAGCCCCGGACCAAAACGCAAGCGCGAGCGCAGAAAACGCCTGAGAGAGTCCTAGAAGCCAACCGATTCCTACAGCAAATTTGACGTCACCGAATCCCATCCAACGTCCAGAAGACACGAGCCAAAGCAAGAAAAACGGCAAAGCAATGAGTATCCCGGAAAGGAGCTCGATCACACTCGGCACATGCCAAGCTTCGAGAGGACTAGGGCCACCAAAGAAAAACAAGCCGACAAACGCGAGAATACCGAAAAGCAGTGACAGTTGATCAGGGATGATCTTGTGCTTCAGGTCATATACTGAGATAACAAGGAGGATACAGAAAATAAATGCATAATACTTGAATGTGATGATAAACGCGAGTGTATCAGCAAAGAATACATCCTGAAATTTCAAGAAAAGCGTAGCAAACATGAGTCCTGAAGCGAGCTCGACGAGAGGATACTGCATCGCGATCTTGGTCTTGCAACTCCGGCATCTGCCGAGCAGAAAAAAGAAACTTACAACGGGTATAAGCTCGTACCATGCAAGCGTCGTCCTGCATACCATGCACGCACTCCGCCCACCCAAAGTTTTCTTGGTATTATACCGGTAGATAACGACATTCAAAAAACTACCGATAATCGTTCCAAGGAAAAAAAATATAAAAATTAAAATAGTATTCACATTTATATTATAACCCAAAATACCCACCAGCACACTACTAGCACCCACTAGCAAGGACAGTCCTTGCTAGTGGGTCACTTGCTAGTCACAACGATAGCCTCCCGCAGCTGTTGCATTAGGAAATGCTCCCGCAGCCGTAAAACCAGCAACCGTTGTTGGTGACGTACCAGTGAATACATCTTTTGTCCCTTTGTTGTCATTACAGAATGCTCCGGTTGAAGTCGCAGCTGCGAAAAACCAGGTACCAGAGGTATTTGGATCTACTCCATTCCAACCGTAATAAATGTATGTAGACCCAGGTAAAGTCGAGGCTAATGAATACAAACTATTCAAAGTTTTTGTTGTTGCATTAAAAAGCGTGCCGCTAAGTGCAGTTCCAGCCGGAGCTGCACCGGTTATTCCAGCACTTACAAGGTAGGCAGCCGGAGTTACGTATGCTGTACCGGTTGTTCCACTAAATAAAAAGCTTTGGCTAGTCATTTGTCCCACCTGTGATACTATCTTTGCATCATTACTCTTGCCTCTAGCTGAATTTAAATAAGCAAGAACCACTGCAGCCAAAACACCGATTATCGCGACGACGACTAAAAGTTCGATTAACGTAAAACCTTTCTTGAAATTAATTCTCATTAAAATTTAATATTAATAATAAAGAAACTTCTTTAAGTATATCACAACAAAAACCACCCTTGGTAGAGTGGTTTTTGTTTAAACATGTGAATTACAGTTTTAAGCGTTATCGCAAACAACATCTGCACTACTTGCACCTGCGGCTATCTCCGTAGCTGCTGTTACTGTACTAGACCCAGCATAACCCGTACTGTCAACACAGTAGAAGGTACCCCCAGGAAGAATCACAGCTGCACCCCATTTTGTAGGAGCGACTGTGGCAGCAGTATCTTGTCCGCAAGCAACAGTATTCGGTGTGGCTATATTGTTAACCGCAGTCTTTAAAGTAAGCAAACTTCCAGTAACGCTGGCTACCGCATTACACAAGTCAACAGCGTATGTACCTGCTGAACCAACTCCAAGTTCTGCCTGTGCTCGCATAGAAGACATACTAGCTTGCGCAGATGCATCCTTACCCTTTGTACGTGCACTGTTAAGTGATGCCAAAACAACGGAAGCCAAGATACCAATGATCGCAACGACAACCAAGAGTTCTATCAACGTAAAACCTTTTTTAAGATTCAATTTATTCATATTTTATGAAAACCGATTAATAATTTAATAATTCGACTCCCGCCGCAATGTTAGTTGGACAGGTATTTCTTTTTAATATGCAAATTATACCACGCTAACCTCCCCTAATACACAAGTCAGTTATCCACAGGGTAGTGAGACTTTTACTAAGTTATACCTCCTGCTAAGTTGTATATAGGTATGAGAACTGAAACAAGGAGTATACCGACACCGAGACCGAGTACGACGATCATCACCGGCTCGATAAGTCCGACAAGGGTATCGATAGCATCGTCAACCTCGCGAGCATAGAAATCCGCAAGGGTCTTTAGTATTGATCCGAGCGATCCAGTCTCCTCACCCACTTTTATCATCTGCACCATTATACCCGGTATCTCTTCGTGATGCTTTTCAAAAGCCCCCGAGAGCGGCAACCCTGCTTTGACGTCGTCAAGAACGTTGTTTAAGATTGCGCTGTATAGTCTACTACCTACGACGTTTGAAGTTACTTCGATAGAACGAAGTATCGGAACACCCGAAGAAAGCATTGTATTTAAGTTATCCGCAATACGTGAGAGATAAAGTTTACGATACAAATTTCCAATACCGGGAACAGAGAGACGAGTACGATCGAGATATGCTTTTCCTTTATCACTCACCGAGAGTCTCCAAACCCACACCCCTAAAAATACGAGAAAAATGAGTCCGAGAAATCCGTAGTTCACAAAGAGATATGAGATCCAAAGTATAATCTTTGTATAAAAAGGTACTTCTTGGCCAGAATCCAAAATTATATCCGACAATCTCGGTATAACTATGACGAACATAAGAACGGTAACTACGATAAAAGTAAAGACAACGAAAGCAGGATAAATAAGTGCATTTCTAGTTTTTGAAGTTAGCGAGTACTGGCGATCAAGATACTCAGCTAGATGCAAAAAGATCTGATTGAGCTTTCCTGTCTCTTCACCCACCTTTACCATATTCACATAAAAATCCGAAAAAGTATCCGGATGCCGGGCGAGCGATCCGGAAATAGAAACTCCGGCCTGCAGATCGTCCGCTACCTGAGTTAGTTTTTGACCGAGGAGTCTGTTTTCAGTATTTGCCGCAAGCATCGTAAAACATTTTAGTGCAGAAACTTGCGCCTCGAAGAGAGTTGCGATCTGACGAGAGAGGATAACAATGTCTTTATTCGTAACTCGATCAAAAAAAGAAATCTGCAAGATCGACCTCGGCTTTGCAGCATCTACGAGAGATATGATCACGAAACCACGGCGCTGAAGACCGCTGATCGCCATGTCGCGATTTGGTGCATCGATCTCACCTTCTTTGTTTGCTCCTTCTCCATCTACTGCTTTATATCTAAATTGCATACTGTGATTTTACTATACCATGCGCTCAAGACCTTTTGGATTGAGCGAGTACTGCCTAGCACTTTCAATCGAAATTTCGCCAGCACGAACGAGCTCGATCAGTGAATGGTTCAAATCGACCATTCCAGACTCGCTCCCCGTTTCGATCACAACGTCTATCTCATGCGTGCGCTTTTCTCGTATGAGGTTCGACACCGCGCTGTTGTTGAGCAAAAGCTCATAAGCAGGAATGAGTCCGCCGGTAATCCGAGGAACAAGTCTTTGCGAAAGAATACCAAGTAATGCCGTAGAGAGCTGTGCACGGATCTGATCCTGTTGATTACCAGGAAAAGAGTCGATGATACGGTCTATCGTCTGAGAAGCGTTGTTCGTGTGAAGAGTAGAGAGCACCAAGTGACCAGTCTCTGCAGCAGTCACAGCAGTAGAGATCGTCTCCGGAGTTCGCATCTCACCGATCATGATCACGTTCACGTCTTCACGAAATGCAGATTTGAGTGCTATATGAAAATCCCTAGTGTCGATACCGACCTCACGCTGACTTATGATAGATTTGTTCGGGGCGTACGCGTGCTCGATCGGGTCTTCGATCGTTATTATGTTGCGAGCTTGCTCGTTGTTGATGAGGTTTATCATAGCAGAAAGCGTAGTTGATTTACCTTGCCCTACTGGACCTACCACAAGGAAAAATCCTTGTTTCTTTCGTGATATTTCACCTAATACTGCTGGTAAATGCAATTCTTCGAAGGTCTGTATTTTGGGAACCAAACGAAAAACCATGTTGATAAGTCCTCTCTGAAAAAATGCATTTCCTCTGAGTCGAGCCTCTCCTCTAAAGTCATACGAAAAATCTAGTTCTTGCGCACTCAGAAAATTGTCAACTTTATCCTTTGGAAGCATCTGATACAGCATGCCAAGCATATCTTCCTTAGTTAGAGGGGCGTGCTTGGCGAGGAATATAAGCTCTCCAGCTACACGTATAGCAGGAATACGACCAGTGCCGAGATGAAGGTCAGAGCCGTCCTCACGGATAACTGTCAAAACTAATTCTTCAAATAATTTTTTATAATCCATTTTTTTAAATTGCTGCTATGTTTTGCGCCTGGGCCGCCTGCACACCCCTCTTTGCAAGTATCCCTATCACCTGATCGATAACTTCCTTTGGGGTTGAGTTCGCCTTTACGATGTATCCTGCCATACCGAGTGCCGTTCCACGATCTATGTCAGACTGCTGATTTTTGTTTGATAATATTATCTTGATAGAATCCGGAGAAAGATGATCAGTGTTAATCTTTTCAAACATCTCGAAGCCGTCCATTCCTGGCATAATTATATCCATTAGGATCACATCGGGTTTTAAACCGCCTGATTGTAGTTTTTCAATAGCTTCTTGCCCACTGCCTGCCGTATGAACCTCAAATTTAGTCTGACTGAACTTTAGAGCGTACATATCCAAGAGAAAATTGTCGTCGTCTACTATTAAGATCTTCTTTTTGTCATTGTCCATAATATGCTCCCCATTATACTACAAAGGATAATGTATTGTAATAGGTAATACCTTATATCTTATGTGTGCATAACTATTCTGATTCATTGCTGAAATTATATACCTCCTTAAAGGGTATGAGCCCTTCGATAGCCTTTATCATCGCATCTTCTCTCATAGTTAGCATTCCCTTGCTACGAGCTACTTTGTAAATCGCGTCTTCTGTAGGGTTTTTTAGTATTACTGCTTCCATTTCTTTATCAACTTTAAACATCTCAAAGACAGCTACTCGTCCGCGAGTACCCGAGGGGCACTCTGACGAAGGAACAGTAGTATACATCTGCCCTTCTTCTACCCCGATAGCCCTTTTAAATTTATCTGGCAAATCTTTCATCTCTTCCTCCATCTGAATCTTGATCGTCGGATCCATCGGTACTAGCTTCTTTGAACTAGGGCAGGTCATGAGCGCGAGACGTTGCGCGATCGAGAGCACTAGAGTAGGAGCTATGAGGTACGGGTCGATGCCCATGTCTACAAGACGCGGTATCGCTCCTATCGCACTGTTAGTGTGGAGTGTGGATAAGACTAGGTGACCGGTAAGTGCAGCCTGGATCGCGAGCTGAGCTGTCTCCTTGTCACGGATCTCACCCACCATGATAATATCCGGATCCTGACGCATGATAGAACGGAGTCCGTTTGCAAAAGTATACCCGATCTCCGGCATAACCTGAGATTGATTGATATTTGGCATGTGGTACTCCACTGGGTCTTCAAGGGACACAATGTTATTCTTTTCTTTGTCGAGTTCGTTCATCATCGAATACAAAGTCGTGGATTTTCCGGAGCCAGTCGGACCGGTTATGAGAATTATTCCGAAAGGCTTGCTTAATGCTTCTTTCATCATCGCTAGGTTAGACGAGGACAAGTAAAGCTGGTCGAGCGACTTTACACCCTTATCAGAATCAAGAATACGAATCACGACTTTTTCACCATAATACGAAGGCATCGTCGAAACACGAAAGTCAATCTTGCGTCCATCAATGTTTGCCGTAAATGATCCGTCTTGAGGTTTTCGCTTTTCGTCAAGACGAAGCTTTGCGAGGATCTTCACGCGAGCGACAACCCCACTATAAATATTGGTGGGAAGTAAAATCGAAGTATAAAGTGTCCCGTCTACACGAAAACGAACTTTGACCTTTTCTCCGGTATGCTCGATATGAATATCAGATGCCATACCTTCGATAGCATTTCGTAGTATAACAGCAACGATCTTGATAACAGGAGCATCTTCGACGATCTTCGAATCATCACCGGGTTTTACGTCCTTGATTTCCCTGTTTAGATTCTCATCCGTAGTGGCCTTGCCTGTATTGAGCACTTCATCCTGATTGATCTTTTCAAGTGCGTCTTCGACTTGAGTCGAGAGCCCACGATAAATACCCATCGTCCTCTCATAATCACTCTTTGAAATGAGAAAAACCTTGAACGGAACGCCGGCTTTGGCGGAGATAAACTGAAGTGCGTCCATCGCCTGAGTGTTTTCCGGATCAGTCACACCAACATGCAGTACTCCCTCCTCAAACGCGATAGGTACGAAATGATAATGCCGAGCTGAATCCTCAGAGATGTATTTTAATGGATCAAAAGCGAATTCCTTGGCATCCACTTTTTGAACTGGTATGCCGAGATATTGTCCCCGAATCTCCATGATCTTATCCTCGGGTATACCGCCCTCGATCAAAACTTCGACAACATCTCCGCCAAACTTCTCTTTTGCACGAGCTTTGATCTCACCTATCTGGCTCTCTCGGATCAGATTCTTCTTGGCTAATTCTTCTAAAAAGCTCATAGCGCGTATTGTGTTAAGGTGTAGATTGCGGAGCTGTTCCGCCAGTGTCAGATCCTATAGGAGCGAAAGGATTTGGCCTGCCTTCATTGCCATCCGGTGTAAGTACGATACTCGAATCCCGCAACCTCGTAAAAGCTATGTCAGAAAATATGCTGTCATCGAGTTTTATGCTCTTTACACTAAGCAAAAGTGGTAGAAAATCCTGATCAACAGCCGCGCCCGGAGCACCACTTGAAGTAGTAGTGACGCCCGTCTCACCCGGCACTGTCGAAGTTAGAGTGTTATCTTCCTCACCGGATCCCTTGATAAAGAAAATAAAAATAAACACAAATAGGGCTCCAAGTGCGGCAAATATTAATATGTTTTTGATTGCTCCAGACATATTACTTTTTTAACCAGTAAGTCTTAATCTTAAAATTATAATTATATCTCTCTCGATCACCGTCTTTGCTGTTGACTTCAGAAGAAAATGATACAGAATCTATATCAACTATTCGGAGATTATTCTCAAGGCTGCGGGTAAAATTGATGAAATCATTATACGAACCAGTAACCGAAAACTCTAAATTCCAAATTCCATAATTATTTGGGCCAGTTGATACTACGGCGCCGCCCTGTATCGGAAGCGAAGGATCAGTAGGTTCCTTTTCATTTGAATTATATTTCACGTCCTTGAGTACCATACCGTAAGGGGCTGCGATCTTCTCTATCTCGAGGATTAAACGTATATTGTCTATAGTATCCGGAAGGAGCTTTTTTAATCGCTCGAGATCATTGGGATCAATGTTGTTGTATTGTAAGGTCAACTTATCACGTTCATTTTCCAGAGCTTTTGAATTATCTAGTGCCACGTCATACGACGCCACCTCGGTCTTCAGCTTGGCGACTTCCTCGTACATCGGGATCGTAAATAGGAAAAAGCCTGTGACTGCTATCGCTATTATTATGATCGGTAAGATAAATCTAAGCATAATTTTATATGGCTTGTTCGTCAGGGAATGATAATTCGGGTAACTCAGGGACAGATGCGTCGAGCTCCAGGTCGTTTAGTGATTCAGCATTTAGTAAATTCTGCCCTGCTTGTTCTTTCTGTGCCGTTAGAAGGTTGAGCTTGTAGTCTACGAATGAAGGATCTACGTCAAACTCGAGATCGAAAACTACGTTACCCTTTTCGTTTAAAGTTAGATTGGAGAAAATAGGGTTAAAGAAATTTTTACTTTGCGCATACAGGTCGGACTGGAGTGCGAGATAGCTGTACCCGAGTGCCACACCTGACATCTTGACCTTAACTCGTGTTCCGAGATCGCCTGAAAACGTATAACTAAAGTCAGTGTAACGGATCGTTTTCATCGTGATCGCCTGTAGAGCCTGGAAGATCGGGGTTATCATTATGTGCTTTGAGAGCACTTCTCTGCCTGCCTCGAGTCTGCGATCGAGTAGCTTGAGTTCAGAGATTTTCTCTGGTTCAAAACGATTCTTCGCGAGAGCGAGGTCGTTTGACATACTCGCGAGGTTTTTCGTAACTACGCCTTTGTAGAAATAAAATGCACCGGATACGAGGACGACTGTGAGCAATATAAAAAGCGCAATAACGGTGAAAAAACCGATCGGTCGTGAGTATGTCACATTCTCCCTCATCATCGGCTTCTTTGGTATAAAAGATGTTTGAAAATTTTGCTCCATTACGTAGTCCTACTACGTAATTATAATACAAATAAAACTTTAAATGAAGTAAATTGTGTATAACTTTTAAAGTTTTAGGCAAAATAAAAAGGCGTACACGATACTACTGTGTCCGCCAGTCGCCCACCAGCCGGGTGGGCTCGGTCTCGCGATCACAACGAAGCGATCGCGAGAAGAATGAGCACGAGGGCAAGTGCACCCGTGAAGCTCTTATCCATATCTTTCTCCTTTCTTCGCGTGTCTGCCGAGACAGCACGCAAAAATTTTTAAAATTAAAGAACTATAGGTGCATTATAGCACCTTTTTATGTAAAAGTCAAGTTCGAAAATAGCTTGAGTTTTATTGGAGTTTTCGGAGCGCGAGGCCGAGGGCGACGGCAAACTCAGGACCAATAGTACCCAATACTTTTTGGAGGAATTCCGGCGCAGTAACCTTTGAAAAAGGTTTGCCGATTTCGACTTCTGCCTGAAAGTTTGCACGCGCGAGCTCAGGAAGACCCTTCATGAGTGCCCCACCACCGGTGAGTATCACCTTGCTAATCGTGCGATTATATTTCTTCTGATAGCTCAAGAGCACGTTGTTGGTTTCTGAAAATATATAATCAATATGCGTACGGATCACATCACCCAAGTTTTTATCAGTCGGACTGCCGACGAGGCCAAACTCTTTTTTCAATTTTTCAGCTTCAGAAAAAGGAATACTTAGAGACTTTGATATAGAGTCCGTTATGAACGCACTCCCCCGCTCGATCGAGTGAAAAGACTTTACCATACCAAACTCTACGATCGAGAGCTTGGTACGAGATGCTCCGAAGTCCATGAGGAGCACTGGAGAGAGTTCATGTTCAAAGTTTGATCTGATAGAAGAGAAAACTTCTATCTCAAAAAAAGAAGCGGTGATGCCGGATGCGGATACGATCGAACGGTAACGAGAGATCACGTCGTTTTGTGTAGCGACAACCAAAACGTGCTTCTTAGGCACAGAAACTGCGCTCTTATCGGCCAGATTCATCTCCTCAAACGAAGCTTCCTTTTTAGGTAAGACGAAGTAGTCGAGTGATACTTCGTTGATCGGTATAGGTATGTATTTGCGTGCTTCAGTAGAAACTACGGTCTGCATCTCAGAATCTTTGACAGTCTCCGGGAGCTCTATAGAAAATATGAGACTAGACTGGACAGGTATAGAAAAAACTCCATCGGAAGTTATGACACCCGACTGCTTGAGGACTTCTTTGAGCGCTTCACCTACTTTGTCAGCGGGTAGATTAGTAACTGCCCCTGCATCAGCCTCTTCGTACGGACCGAGCTCTATCGCTCCATAAGTCTCGAGCATTGCTCTGCCTGCTTTCTTCCTAAGTTCAACAACCTTGATAGCCGAAGAACCGATGTCGATACCGACAGCGCTGTCCGAATTCCCACCGATTAGGCCGCTTAGGCTGATTGCAATTTTCTTAAAAGGATTGTCCATGTAATACTAACTATGGGTATATTATACCACATTATGCGTTTGCTAGATACTCTACTCAATATAGTTTTCCCAACGTACTGTGTATCATGCAGAAGATCGGGGTTTGAACTCTGCGATACCTGTGTTATAAAGTCCCCGCTAAATGAACGGCAAACTTTGCCTTGGATTTTCGCTTTGTTTGATTATCGGCATCCACCGATCAAAAAAGCATTGTGGCTCTTCAAATACAAAAGCCGAAAAAGGCTCGCAAAAACTTTTGCGGAGAGCCTGTATGGAAACATGTTAGAAGAATTAAGCGACCTCGCACGTATGGAAAACTTTCATAATGCACTACTCATCCCGGTACCACTCTCAAAAAGTAGATACAGGGAGCGCGGATACAATCAAGTAGAACTATTAGGGAGAGAGCTAGCACGCCTCGACAATGGAAAGAATTTTGCACTGGAAAATAAAGCGCTCATCAAAATAAAAGAAACTGCTCGTCAGGCGCATACCGAAAACCGAGCAGCACGTATAAAAAATATCCAGGGTTCGTTTGCCATATCCAAAGACAACGAGAGCATAATAAAAGACAAAAATATAATACTCATAGACGATATCACGACGACCGGTGCCACACTCAACGAAGCCAAGAAAACGCTCAAGCGTCACGGCGCCAGAAAGGTCATAGCCTTCACGATCGCGCACTAACTTGTAGACGTCCGACGTCTACAAAGTCTTTTATTTCTTCTGTAATAAATCCCTGATCTCAGTGAGAAGCTGCTCTTGCCGAGTGAGTTCAGCTTCTTTGCTCGTCTCTTGTTTTCTTTTAAATTTGTTTACAAATCTTACGAGCAGGAAAATGAAAAATGCCACGATGACAAAGTCGATGATAGCTTCGATAAAATTCCCGATCGCCGTCGGACCGACCTTCCAGTCACTAAAGTTCGTATGATTTAAAAACGGCGATATGAGAGGTAACGCAACGTCTCCAACTAACGATGAGACTATCTTCTGAAAAGCAGTACCGATGACAACACCGACCGCGAGGTCGACGACGCTTCCCCGCGCGATGAACTTTTTAAATTCGTTCAAAAAATTATTCATTGCACTACCATCATACACCTAAATTAGAAGAATACTAACGATCCGAGGAACTTCTCAAAGTCCGCATAGATCGTATCCTCTTTGGCATTATACTGCCCGACAATCACGTATATTTTGAAATTATTATCAACTACGACAACAGTACTCGGGTACAAACCGTCCGCAAAATACGTAAGTGCCCTCGCACCACCCACACTTTGCTCTGATAAAATTTGTGCCGGATCAAAGTAGAGAGAAAACTGCGTATTATTCTTTACCCAGGTTTCGAGCGACGCACCCGCTTTGTTATCAAATACTCCAACTGAGATAACCGGAGGTGCTTCACGCGGCACAGACGAAGCTAATAGTTCCTGGTACTCCTTAGTATTTATTAAAGTAAGCGCTTTCACAAGCGTAACTGAGCCACCCTCTATTTTCCCTTCTTCGAGAAGAGTATACCCGAGGGGTGAAGTGCGATATTCAAAACTAAATCCGAGATCCGCATTACGGTATTTCTGCCAAGTCGCATCGTCCTTCACATACGACTCATTCCCGTCCCCTTCATAATTATTCCCAGGCGCATTTATCCGACGACCGTAAGATATAAAAGCTATAACTACGATCATAAACAATAT
>CAYGIL010000004.1:0-16419 GCA_964349965.1 uncultured Candidatus Saccharibacteria bacterium
GGGTATATTAAAGGTTTCATTTAATAAAAATGCTATATCTTTTTCTTCCTCATCTGTTTACCTTACTTCTAGGGTTATCGATGGAATTTTTCCAGATTATAATCAAATCATTCCAAAACAGTTTACTACTACAGCAATAGTGCTCAAACAAGATCTCTCAAATGCTCTAAAACTCTCAAATATCTTCTCAGACAAGTTTAATCAGGTTAACCTAAGTGTTAGACCTAAAGATAAAGTTTTCGAGCTCTCAGCGATGCATAACGATATTGGAGAGAATAAAACAAATATCGATGCAAACTTGAACGGGGAGGACATAGAGCTTGCATTTAATTATAAATACTTTGTTGATTGTTTTCAATCTATCACAACTGACAGCGTTTCGGTTAGGTTTGCCGGTAACTCACGTCCGATCGTCGTTTCACCTCAATCAGATCCTTCGTTTACCTACCTTATTATGCCGATGAATAGGTAAAATGATCGAAATTAAAGATTTACTTAAAAGATTCAACTCTTTACTCCTCGGAGAATTTACAAAGAAAGAAGCTGTTCGTGATACTTTGGAAAAAATACTTGGAGTGAGTATCAAGAGTGAAGATATCAAGATACAAAACGCTACTGTGTACTTAAACGTAAAGCCAATAATAAAAAACGAGATACTCATAAAAAGAGCTGAGATCGATAATGCTTTGTATGAAATATTTAAGGAAAGGGCTCCTCGCGATATTCGTTAAGATAAAATAAATTATTCACCTACAGTGAATACCACTCGCGCTTCGCTTAGATTGTATAGGCGATTATACGCGATTATTTTCAACTCATTACTGTATTCTATATTTGGTACTTCACTCGGAATAAAGGAGAAAGTGAACGGTGGTTCTAGTGTTTCCATATAAACACCATTTAGGAAAATATCTACCTTAGTAAGTGGTGACGGGCTTTCGTTGGTTAATTTGAAATAAATTCTTTCGTTTGGGTTGTAGGTTGTTGTTTCGTTTGGTTCTAGGATTGTTACGATGGATTTATTTTCTTCTGTGTGTACGTCATCAGTATCAGTAGGTTTCTCACTCCAATCGGTGTTAGGGTATTTGTGTTTATTCTGTTCCCACCAGTTTTGTACTGGGATCTCCCATCGGTTAAATTGTGGATCACTCGCTGGATTTTGTGGTGCGGGTCCGAGTATGTCATTTTTATCTATCCAGTAGAGTATTGAGTGAACATTAGTTACAACTCTTTCTTCGATCGTTTCTGGGGGCGTTAGAGGTGTAGCGAGTTTGCCGGAAATCTTGTCGATGAAATAACTTTCTCCTCCTAACCAATTACCCCTAAGTATTGGTTTTGATTTTTGAGGGTCTACATCCAAGTTTGGAGATTCGAATGTTTCATCAGGGAGTTTTTTGAGTGCTTCAGTTATAAACTTGTTCCAGATAGGCCCCGCCATAGCGACACCTCCTTTTTTCATAGGCTTGTTGTCGTTGTTTCCCGCCCACACACCAACCGCCACTGCAGGTGTGTATCCTATTGTCCAAGCATCTTTGTTGTTATTTGTAGTTCCTGTTTTTACCGCAACCTTTCTACCAGATACATTGAGAGCCGAATTAGCTCCAAAAGTTGGTATACGAGCCCGGTTGTCAGAGAGTATATCTGATATGGTTAGTGCGGTATTCTTTGGAAGTACTTCTTTTGGATCAGCTTCGAATTCCTCGAGCACCTCTCCCTCCTTTGTTTCTATTTTTAATATTCCTGTTTGTTTATTGCGTATACCGCTATTAGCAAATACACCGAATGCTTCTGTCATATCTAGGAGTTTTACTTCACCGCCTCCGATAACAAGTGTTAGGCCGTAACGATTTATATCAGTTAGTGTGCTGATACCCATGTCTTCTGCTAGTCGAAGTGAATCTCGAAGACCTGCGAGATAAAAGAGTTTTACTGCAGGTATGTTCCTGGATTCTGCGAGGGCAGCTCGGAGAGTCATAGGACCTACGGTTTTACCGTCGTAGTTTTCAGGAGAGTAACATTCGCTCTGACTTCGTCCGGGTAGCGCTCTACCGTATGCATCACAGGTAGTTTGAAATTCAGTTTTGAGGTCAAATAACACTGTTTTGTCTGTAAAACCTTTATTGAATGCCATTGCATAAATGAAGGGTTTAAATGAAGAGCCTGGCTGTCGTGAGGCCGTGGAGACATTGAAATTACCATCTATTTCCTTATCGAAATAATCCCTGGACCCTATCATCGTTAGAATTTGACCTGTTTTGGGGTCTATTGCAACGAGACTTGCATTATTACCGTTCCAATCCTTTGCATTTTGTAGCGCACCTTCTTTGACGATCTGCTCACCCTTTTCTTGTAACTCATAGTCGAGAGTCGTAGTTACTTTTAGGCCACCACGCTCCAATACTTCTGCGCCATGTGTTTCTTCGATGTAGTCTTTGATAAAGAATACGAAATGCGGAGCTTTTATACCTTTCGTATCCTGAGGTACAAATGCTACAACTTCGTTCTTGGCCTGTTCGTACTCTTCTTCGGTTATGAATTTATTTTCCTTCATTTCAGAAAGAACGAGATTTTTGCGTGTTTCTAGTTTGTCTTTATTTTTCCCGTATGGTGAAAGTCGTGTAGGGGATTGAGGAATTGCCGCGAGGTAAGCCGCCTCAGCTATCGTTAGATCTGCTGGGTTTTTCTTGAAATATGTCTGGCTGGCTTCCTGTATTCCGTATATATTTCCCCCGTACGGAGCTTCGTTTAAGTAGTATTCAAATATCTTTTCTTTAGTAAATGCGCGATCTATTTTAATAGCGAGAACCCACTCTTTGATCTTTCGAGTATAGGATTTTTCTTGTGTGAGTAAGGTATTTTTTACTAGTTGTTGGGTTATAGTAGAGCCTCCCTGAGTGCGTCCTGTGCCGAGGATGTTTACTAGTATTGCGCGGATAATTGACGAGATTCGGATACCTTGGTGATTATAGAATTCTGCATCCTCGATCGCGATGGTTGCGTTTTTTATATTTGCGCCCATCTGGTCGAAACTTATATCTGTGCGTTTCGTGTCTGCGTGTATATCATAAAGTAGTATTTCCCCTGTACGATCGTAGATTTTAGTAGAATTTTCAACCCTTCTCGCCTCAAAGTCATTGAAGTCAGGAATTTGTAGCGAAAAAAGCCAGGCAACTACAATGCCTGCTAATAGAATGGAAATACCCGCAGCCCCCATTATCACATTTTTCCAAAAATGCTTATCTTTTGGGAGTTTTTTCAGTATTTTCGATATTTTGTGCTCGATTTTCTTTAAGATTGTCGGCATTCTCTTTATCATAGCAGAAAATTGGTTTTTTTGTAAGAAATTTCCTAAATTCGCCTATAAATGCTATACTTTTGGCCATGGACAAGATAGAAGAACTATTAACTCGCGGAGTCGATAAATTGTACCCCTCAAAAGAATCTTTGGAAGAGGCGCTCCGTTCTGGTCGTAAACTTCGCCTGTACCAGGGTTTCGATCCTACTGGTGACAGGCTTCATATAGGGCACATGGTTGGACTTCGTAAGCACAGACAGTGGCAGGACCTGGGTCATGAGGTTATCTTTTTGATCGGTGACGGTACTGGTCAAGCGGGAGATCCAACCGGCAAGAAAAAAACGCGTGAAAAATTCTTTACCCAAGAAGAACTAAGGCAAAATGCCAAAAGTTACCTAGAGCAGGCAGCGAAGGTTGTTCGTTTTGACGGACCAAATCCGATCAAGATCATGTACAATGGTGACTGGCTCAACAAACTCGACCTTATCGATATTTTAAATATTGCACAGCACTTTTCTGTGCAGCAACTTATCGAACGTGATATGTTTCAGGAACGTATCAAGAAAGGCGAGCCGATAAATCTCCGAGAATTCCTATATCCTCTTCTCCAGGGCTACGATTCAGTTGCGCTTGACGTGGATCTCGAGCTCGGCGGGAGTGATCAGACTTTTAACATGCTCTGCGGCCGCACGCTTCTGCGGCAAATGAGCCAAAAAGAAAAATTTGTGATGACCACCCCGCTCCTTTCTGACTCTAAAGGAGTAAAAATAGGTAAAAGTGAGGGGAATGTTATCGGGCTTACTGATACGCCGGCGGATCTTTTCGGGAAGATCATGTCGCTCGGTGATGACGCGATTATTCCGATGTTTACGCTTCTCACCGATGTGCCACTTTCTGAGATAGAGTCTTTTGATATAAATAAAAATCCTATGGAATTAAAGAAAAGGGTGGCACGCACTATTGTCGCTTCGTTGCACAGCGAAGAAGACGCAGAAAGAGCAGAACAGAGTTTTACAAATACATTTCAAAATAAAAAGACACCTGACATGATGACTGAAGTCTCGCAGGAAGAAGGCAAAAGCCTCATGGATATTTTAGTAGGTGAAAAACAAATCGCGTCCAAGAGCGAATTTCGCAGATTGGTAACTGAAGGCGCAGTATCCCACTTAGATACCGGCGAAAAAGTAACGGATCCGAATATTATGCCGAGCGCCGGCCAGACTTTTAAATTAGGCAAGAAAACATTCATTAAAATAGTATAAACAAAAACACCCTCGTCAAACGAGGGTGTTTTTGTTATCCATCCCGGTCGGGGTTTTCGTCTTCAAGGTCGTAGTCATCAGCCATTATTCCCTCCGGGATATCTAATTCGTCATCACCTATACCAAAGTCATCATCAAACTTTTCCTCCTCCTCATCGTAACTCATACAAGATGCAATTTTTTTTCTTAGGTAACCTAATAATTCCTATTTTGTAACAAAAACTTTTTTTCTTCGCAATAGAAAGTGTGGATAACTTTTTATTTATTTGATTTCATGTATGCAAATCCCGTGAGTGCGATCGCGATCGCATCGAGTTCGTCGTCTGATGCTTGCCCGCCATGGCGGGTTTTTCCTGCCGGAAGGGTTACGAGCATTTTTACCATTTTAATAATTTGCGCCTTGTCGGCTTTTCCGTACCCGGTGGTTGCCATTTTTATTTGGAGGGGAGTGGCTTCAAATATCGGGATCTTTGCACAGGCAACTTCATATACGATGACACCACGCGCTTCGGCGACTCGCATCGCAGTTTTTTGATTGGTCTCAAAGAAAAGCGTCTCGATTGCAACAGAATCAGGTGAATATTTTGTAATAATTCTTTTTACTTCTACCCCGAGGAGTGCGAGCCGTTCCGAGAATTCCATTTTGGCAGGTGTTTTAAAACATTCTGAAAAAACGACGCGTTCTTTCCGATCACCGATATTTTTTTCTACTATCGCGATTCCGAGCCGTTCGTACCCGGGATCAATTCCTAGTATTTTCATATTATAGAGTTTAGCATGTACCTGCCACTTGCGGTTTCTTATGGCTGTGTTATTCTATATTTGGAACAATCCTGTTGTTCTTTGCATCCCCCCCGGCTCGAAACTTTCCTAGGAAAATTTCGAGCCGAACTTATTTATACTGTTTTTATTTCTCCTCAGTGTATTCAAAGCCTAAATGTTCGTAGGCTTTTTTTGTTGCGATGCGGCCGCGGGTCGTACGCTCGATGAGACCGAGTTGGATGAGGTAGGGTTCGATCACTTCCTCGACTGTAGCATCTTCTTCGGAGAGTGCCGTCGCTATTGTTTTGAGTCCAACTGGTCCGCCGTTAAATTTCTCGATCAGTATTTCTAAAAACTTTCGATCTTCTGAATTTAGTCCCAACTCGTCTATGGCGAGCATGTCCAAGGCTTTTTTAGTCGTTTCCTTGCTTATATCTTTTTTGCCTGCTTCGTGGGAAGTATTCTTTCCTTCAGGATGTACTTGGGCAAAGTCACGAACTCGTTTCAAAAAGTAGTTAGCAGTGCGAGGTGTAAAGCGGCTGCGCTTTGCGATTTCTTCGAGTGCACCTTGATCTAGCTTTGCTTCTAGAAGTTTACTCGAACGTTCGACGATCTGTGCTATTTCCTCATTCGAATAAAACTCTAGTCGAAATACACCGCCGGAAAAACGTGAACGAAGTGGCGAAGAGACTAATGCCATGCGCGTCGTCGCAGCAATGAGAGTAAAGGGTGGAAGGTCGAGCTGTATGGTTCGTGCAGCGGGACCTTTGCCGATGATGATATCGAGTACGCCGGACTCCATAGCAGGGTAAAGTATTTCTTCCACCATTTTGTTCAGTCTGTGAATCTCGTCGATAAATAGGATGTCTCCGGGTGCCAGGTTGGTGAGTATCGAGGCGAGATCTCCGACTTTTTCGATCGCGGGACCCGAAGTAACCTTCATTTGTCGTCCGCTCTCGCGTGCTATTAAATGTGCAAAGGTAGTCTTGCCGAGACCGGGCGGTCCATAAAAAAGTATATGCTCTGGGATCTGGCCGCGTCCGCTTGCTGCGTCGAGTAGAATCTTTACATTATCTTTGATATGCTTTTGACCGATATATTCGTTCCATCGGGTAGGGCGTAGGGTCTGATCGAGGAAGGAATCGTCAGCCTTTTCAGGGATTTCGTTGTCTTTTTGTTTGCTTGACATAAGGTATAAAGTATGCTATACTAGAGGGATAGGGTATTTATTAACACTCTATCAACACCTCTATGCACAGTATAGCATTTGTGTTGGAAATGTTGCTTTTTCCATGTAGTAAAATACATGGGAGAGTTCTTTGTAGAAGAAGGCATTAATCTCTAAGCAATCAGCCATTGGTTATACGATTTTGCGTAGGACGTCTTGGTTAGAATTTATTTTCTTACTGGTGCTATCCTATAATAATTCGTTACTTTTGGGGCTCAGCTCTAAAAGGATTGTTTGGAGATTAATGCTTTTTTTAGTTTCTACTTATTTCAGCTTCATTTTTGGCTCGTTCAACCATAAATTTTACACCTTCTTCCATCTTTACTGCTTGTAATTGTATTTTTGGATGTTTATTGTGAAATACTCTGAAAATTTCATCAGCGAAGGCTTGACCAACAACAGGCACTTTATCAAAGTCAAACTTAATAATTTTAAATTTATCTAGTCCAACTAACACTCTTCGGGCTTGGGAGCGGGATATGTGCACTCCTCCAATTGTATAAAGTTTTATGTGAATTTCAGTTTTATCAAATCCATGGTCACTTTCAGCACTGAGATTAGTATACTTCTTAAAGAGGGTATTAAGATGACGGTATGAATTTGCTGATAATTTAAATATTATTTTTGTACCCTTTTTAAGCTTCTTAACTTTTTTTATAAATATATCCGGTATTTCATTGTTTACAATAAGTTGGTATCCAAAACTATCTAATATAAACAAGTCACCAACTTTTGAGGTAAAGAATATTCCTTCTCCAGAATGCGATTTTGGCATGGTTGTTGTTTTGCCCTTTAATAGATCTTGAATCGCCTCTAACTCAGATTTAAGATTTTTCTTTTGCATAATATTGCGAAACGCACCTATGCCAGTGTCATTAACAATAAATGATAGAGTTTTGTGTGCCACTGAAACTTCTATACTTACATTTTTTGAATGAGAGTGTTCTATGGCATTATTAAGCATTTCTGAAAATGCATAGGTAAAAATACTCCTCACATTTTCTGGAAGCTTTTTTAATAAAGGAAAATCTTGCTCGATTTGGTCTAAGACTTTGTGCTCTTCCAGGGAGGTGTTTTTTAGATTTTTTATATAACGATTAGGAAAAATTTCAGCATGCTGGCTTGCGTACTCGGGTAACACGTAAAAAGCATAGCGTGTTCCACCAATTTTAATTAATTTTCCTGTTTCAATCAGTTCCCTTAATAATCTATTAAGGTATTGCCTAGACACAGAAAACTCCAGAGACAAGTCAGAGGTTTTAAGTTTCCCTTTCTGTTTTGCACGTTCTATTATCTTTTCTTTGGTAATAATCATATTGTAAACTCATTGTAAACTAATACGATTTCATTGTCAACCTATTGTAAACCACTTATAAAAGTATCTTATCTTTACTTTAGAAGGATTGTTTGGAGATTAATGCTTTTTTGTTTTCTACTCCTCAAGTAGGTCAACGACACCTTCTACTTCGCCAAGAGAGGTGACACCGGTGAGGACCTTTACGAGTCCGTCTTGTCGCATACTTAAAATTCCTTGAGTCTTAGCGACTTTTTTGATTTCGCGTTCACTTGGATTTTGCAGAATTATTTTTTCTATATTTTCATCTGTCTTTATAGCTTCAAAGATCCCGAGGCGTCCCGTATAGCCCAAGTTGTTGCATTTGTCGCATCCGACAGGGGTGAAGAGTTTAAAAGGGCCATCAGGGCTTAGCTTGTACATTTCGAGATTTTTACCTTCATCTTTCATGCCTTGGATGATAGATTGTATTATTTTTACTTCTCCCTCGGTCGGTGTTTTTTCTTTCTTGCACGATGTGCAAAGTTTGCGGACGAGTCTCTGAGCGATCGAGAGTGAAAGCGCAGATACCATGATCTTTGGATTTACTTTGAGATCTATGAGTCGGGGGATAACTCCCGCAGCGTTGTTGGTGTGGAGGGTTGAGAACACCATGTGTCCTGTGAGCGCAGACTGCACCGCTATCCCGGCAGTTTCAGCGTCGCGTATTTCACCGACCATGATAACGTCTGGGTCTTGTCGCAGTGCGCTACGGAGACCTTCGGGGAAAGTATAGTCCCGTTTTGGATTGGTCTGAGTTTGGGTAATACCCGTGAGATGATACTCGACTGGGTCCTCGATCGTAATGACATTTATTTGTGGCGAATAAATCTTGCGCAAGAATGCATAGAGTGTTGTGGTTTTTCCAGAGCCGGTTGGTCCGGTTACAAGTATCATGCCGTTTGGCTTTGCGATTTCTTGTTCGATGATTTCAAATAAGTGTGGTTCGATGCCGAGCTCACCGATGTCGACTTGGATGGATTTTGGATCAAGGATACGCATGACGATCGCTTCACCATATGAGCCCGGGATGAGGGAAGTACGGACGCTGATTTCTTCGTCTCCCTCCATGATATTGAATCGCCCATCTTGTGAGATCTTTGAAGTTAGTTTGAGCTGAGACAAGAGCTTGATGCGGGAATTAAGGAGATGATATAGATCGAGATCGAAAAAAGTTATGTCTTCGAGTATGCCGTCAAGGCGTAGACGGAGGCGACTGCGCTCCTTTTCTGGTTCTATGTGTATGTCGGATGCTTTCACAGCTATGGCGCCGGCGAGTATTATCTCTAGTATGTGTGAGACTTTGTGTATTTTATTCCCACTCAATGATTTTGTGATGAGCTTCTCTATATCTTGAATGTGCTTTATATTTTTTGCTGTTTCTCGAAGTGTTTCAGCTGAGATATCAATTCCGCCGACTTGGGAATTCTCTGCCATAGAAATTTCTTTATACCTATCCCATACCTTGTGCAGACTCGTGCTACTCGCCATGTAGAATTCCGGTATTAGGTTTTTTGCGGCGACGAGTTCTGTGACATTTTTTATGATTTCTTGTTGCGGTGAACGTAATGCAATGAAGACTTTGGTGCCGGAGAGTTTAAAGGGCGCGACTTGCATGCGTATGGCCTCGGGTTCTGGTATTGAGCGTAATGCCTCATTCTCTACTTTTGTATTGTAGAGATTTATATATGGAAGACTGTATTTTGATTCTGCGAGCATAGCTACGAGCTCCTCTTCTTCTTGTCTGTGTAAGTCGTCGAGCTGCTTGTTTCCTTTTTCATCATCAAACTCATGCATTGTAGTTAAAGTATAGCCTAAATGGTATTATTTGCATAATGAATACAAAGGTAAAGGTGGGAGATAAAACTGTTGTATTGCTTGATGCGCACGCGATTATACATCGTGCGTATCATGCTCTGCCTGAATTTCTTTCATCTGATGGTAGTCCTACTGGGGCTTTGTACGGCCTTTCGACGATGATTATGAAGATCATTGAGACATTGAAACCTGATTATATAATTGCTTGCTATGATTTACCGGAAAAGACATTTAGGCACGAAGCTTACGGTGGTTATAAGGCTGGTCGGGCTAAAACTGATGATGCCCTTATCACTCAATTAAATAGTTCGCGGCTTATATTTGAATCCTTTGGTATACCGATGTATGATGCACCGGGTTTTGAGGCGGACGATATCTTGGGAACAATTGTGCATCTCTTTAAAAAAGATAAGAGCATCAAGATAATTATTGCTTCTGGAGATATGGATACGATGCAACTTATAGATGATAAAAAAGTGCAAGTGTATACGCTTAAGAAGGGGATCAATGACACGATCCTTTATGACGAGGATAAAGTACTCGAACGCTTTGGTTTCAAGCCGGAATTTCTTCCAGACTATAAGGGGCTTCGGGGAGATCCGTCGGATAACATCATCGGCATCAAGGGCGTCGGGGAAGTAACAGCGAAAACTCTTATTGCAACTTTTGGTACGATCGAGAATATATATAAGAAGATCAAAAAGGATGAAAGTGCGTTTAAGGACGTAGGTATAAGTCCACGCATGATCGAACTTCTTAAGAACAACGAAGAAGAAGCTCTTTTTTCTAAAACTCTTGCGACGATTCGTACTGATGCACCGATACAGTTTACTCTTCCTGAAAAAACTTTTTGGGAAGCTGCCGACCTCGAGAAGATAGAAAAAGTTTTTGTGCAGTTTGAATTTAGGAGTTTATTTACGAGACTCAAATTTTTTTTTGGGAATAATGGGAAGACAAACCAGGAAAGTTTTCGAGCTGGTCCTGGATCGGCAAATCCAGGAGAATCTTCTCAGGTCCTCGGTTCTCCGGGGCCCCGCACCCCGGCCAGACCGTTCGAAGTTTCTCTGGATTTGCCGACCAATATTGATCCAGCAAAGCTTCAAGAAGCAAGTATCGCACTGTGGCTCCTTAACTCAGATATTCCAAACCCAAAACTTGAGGATATACTTATTTTCGGAAAGACAAAAAGTTTCGATGAGGCATATGAAGTTATTTTTGCGAAACTAAAAGAGAAAAAATTGGAGAAAATTTACGAGGAAGTAGAGAAGCCGATCATACCTATCGTAAAAGAAATGGAAGAGAACGGTATACTCATCGATAAAAAGTATTTTGAGAAACTTAGTATCGAGTATCACAAAGCACTCGAAATATTACGAAAAAAGATATATGAGATGGCTGGTATGGAGTTTAATATTAATTCTCCAAAGCAGCTTGCCGAAGTACTCTTTGAGAAAATGGGTATTAAAACCAACAAGAAAAAGAATGCGAGCGGGTCGTTTTCAACCAAGTTTTCAGTCCTCGAAGAGCTAGAAGAAGAGAATCCAATCATAACTCAAATACTCGCGTATCGAGAATTACAAAAATTACTTTCGACCTACATTGACGTGATACCCGAAATGGCGGGTTCGGACGGAAGACTTCATTCAAAATTTTTACAAAATGCGACAACCACTGGGAGATTTTCCTCGATTGATCCAAACTTACAGAATTTACCTATAAAATCAGAACTCGGAAAAAAGATCCGGAATGGATTTGTAGCCAAGTCCGGGCATGTGCTTGCGGCTTTTGACTACAGTCAGATCGAGCTTCGTATGGCGGCGATGCTCTCCGGTGACGCCAAGCTCACGCAGATCTTTAGTGAAGGGCGAGATGTGCACTTGGGTGTTGCATCTTTTGTGTTTAATGTCCCAGCCGATAAGGTGGATCGTGAAATGAGGCGTAAGGCAAAGATTATAAACTTTGGTATTCTCTACGGTATGGGAGTAACTGCACTTCGCAAGAACCTGGGCGGTACTCGCGAAGAGGCGCAGAAATTTTATGACAACTACTTTAGCGAATTTAACGGTATACGGGACTACCTCGAAAATGTAAAAAAGTTTGCGAGCGAGCACGGATACACTGAGACATTGTTTGGTCGTTTGCGTCGATTTCAAAATATAAATTCACGTATTCCGTTTCTTCGAAACATGGCAGAACGCACTGCGATAAATGCGCCGGTGCAGGGGACTGCTGCTGACGTTATCAAGCTCGCGATACGGTATGCATATGAGGATCTCGAAAAGGCAGGATTATTAGGAAAAGTTCACTTAGTGCTTCAGATTCATGATGAGCTGGTCTACGAAGTAGAAGAAAAATCTTTAGCACAAGCTTCTGCTATCATAAAAGATGCAATGGAAGGTGTACTTTCTCGTTCATATTTGAAGTATCAAACAAGTGTACCACTCCTCGTGCATTATCATACCGGGGAGAATTTTGGGGAGATGAAATAGTTCTGATTTTGTGGTATAATAAATTTATGGCAATACAAGAAGATGAGCACAATCATCTAAGGAAAGTGCATCGAATGTCTGTGCATTCGTATTCAGCATACCTCATCTTCATTCTCATCGGGATCGTGCTTGATTTGATATTTAGATTTAGGATTTTTACTAATGAAGGTGTACTTTTTTTAGGACCTATTCTCATAGTATCTGCGACATGTCTAATATTTTGGTCACAATATACCGTACGTACTATGCCTCGCGAGGATATAACGCATGAAAGTTTCTTCCGTGGACCTTATCGATATACTCGAAGTCCGACTCAGTGGGGGCTTTTCTTTTTGATGCTTGGATTCGGTATAATGCTTCATGCTACTTTTGTTATCTTGTTTGCTTTGATAGCTTTTATTTTTATCCGTATGACATTCTTGGTTCATCGGGAACGAGCGATGGAGGAACACTACGGAGATCATTACGCTTTATATAAAAAATCATTTAGATTTTAAATATGATATATCTTTTCACTGGTGATGATGCATCGAAACGCCGCGCCGCGTATGAGAAATTCTTGGCTTCTGTTCCAAAAAATATTCCAACTTTTTTTATTCAAAAAAACGAGTTTGATCCGATCCTGCTCGGGAGTCTTTATTCTGGTGCAGGGTTATTTTTCTCAAAGTCCGTTGTTGTATTTCAAAATATATTCGAATTTGAAACTGCGCGGAACTTTATTCTAGATAAGCTCGAATTTATACACGATTCCGAGAGCACATTTGTTTTTTCGGAAAGTAAACTCGGAAAACCTATACTCGATGCTTTCAAAAAGGTTGGTGCTAAGGTGTATGTTTTTGAGCTACCAAAAGAAAAGAAAGAAAAGTTTAATAATTTCTTACTCGCGAATGCATTTGAGCAGAAAGATAAACTAAGCCTGTGGGTAAATTATCGTTTGGCGGTTGACCTTGGGGTGGGGCTTGAGGAGCTTGTCGGGGTACTTTTTTGGAAAATGAAAGATATGGTTACGAAGAGAAACTTTCGTCAGTTTTCTGAAGCACAACTCAAAGCAACTTCTGCGAAACTTTCTTACCTTTTGCCCGAAGCACGAAAGAAAGGAGATGATGCGGAGATCGTCTTTGAGAAGTTTCTACTTGATGTGATTTAGTTTTGGAGATGCCCGTATATATTATTATTAACTATATTAGAAAATATGAATCAAAAGAGAAAAAGAGTAATTCATAAAGTTAAGCATCATGTAAAGACTCACAAGATAAGCAGTTTCTTTATATTATGTGGGTTGATTGCTGGTATGTATTTTGCATTTAATCTAAGCGGCCAAGCTGCTATACAAAATGCAACGTTTAATAATGCATCGAGCTGGGATATTCTATACAGTAGGGATATGCCTCTACGCCCCGCACCGTATGCTTCTGGTGGTTGGTATTTTGATTTTCCTAAGCAGGGTGGGTACGTTGGCTATGTCACCACTAACTACACGCAACCCATAGATGCATCAAGCCGTCTTACTCTGACTGCTAAAATGGAGACGACGGGGACACCTACCTTTTCTGAGCCGTCTTCATATTGTAATGTTCCTGGGAAAGCGCGTTTATATATTCAGAGAAAGGGTATGAAACCGAATACTACCACTCATAAGGACTATCGTTGGTGGAGTAATCCTAAATACATAGAAATGAAGCAGTCTGGCCTCACTACTATTAACGTTCCTCTTACACCGAGTGATTGGAGTAATGCAGCAGGGGAGCTCGGATCCAAGAATCCAGCAGCATTTAATTACGCTTTAGCAAATGTTGAAAAGATCGGTGTTACTTTCGGCTCATGTTCGGGTGGGCATGGATTATTTGTAACTGGCGGTACTGCGAGATTTATAGTTACAAATTATGGTTTTACAAGCGCAATACCACCATACTATCTTTCAACATCCATTGTTAATTCTGCAACGAGTTTACCGGTATTGTCATCAAAAACTTGGACGACTGTGTATGGAACAAACCTTATCAAGGCACCATCTTGCAAGTCTTCACCGACCCTGGTAACAAACCTGTGTGGAACATATGTGAAGATTAACGGTAAATTGGCACAGATGAATTATGCAGGTAAGACACAGGTTAATTTCTTGATGCCAGACGTGAGCGGCGCAGTGACTTTTGAACTAGTGAGTGAAGACGGATCAGGGGGAGTACTTACTCTAAATGTAAAGAAGTGATTTTGTGCGCCCGGCAGGAATCGAACCTGCGACCATCTCCTTAAAAGGGAGCTGCTCTACCGACTGAGCTACGGGCGCGTACACATAAATATATACAAAATAAGGCTAAAAATCAACCTGTCTGCAGATAAGCAAGGAAAAATGTTATAATACTAAGATGTATAAACTTAACAAGACACTTCTGTATCTTTTCATTTTAACCCTTGTGGGTGCGGGATTTTCTGCTACTATCATAGTTCGGGCGTATGAAGCATACGACTTCGACTACACTGAGGTGTACGTGCCGACAAAGGATGCGCGTAGTCAGCGTTAATCTTAGTATTTGCTGGGTAAAAAATGTCTCAAGGTATTTTCAAATTGGAAAGTGAATATAAGCCAGCCGGGGATCAGCCGACGGCTATTTTAGAGTTGGTGAATGGTCTCAAAAAGGGAATGAAAAAGCAAACCCTCCTAGGGGCGACGGGTACAGGCAAGACTTTTACTATGGCAAACGTGATCAAAGAGTACAACAAGCCGACGCTCGTGATCGCTCACAATAAAACCCTCGCTGCGCAGCTTGCCCAAGAGTTCAAAGAATTTTTCCCGGAGGCAGCAGTGCATTACTTTGTATCGTATTATGATTATTATCAGCCGGAGGCGTATATGCCGGCATCTGATACGTACATAGAAAAGGATGCTTCGATCAACAAAGAGATCGACCGGCTTCGTCACGCGACAACGCAGGCACTCCTCACGCGGCCTGATGTTATTATCGTGGCATCAGTGTCCTGCATTTATGGTCTCGGTTCACCGGAAGAATACGAAAAAGTGAATTTGAAATTATCAGTCGGTAGCAAGATGGACCGCACGAGCCTTATGAAGTCCCTCATAAAGATTCATTTTACTCGCACTACCGTAGACCTACAGCCTGGACAGTTTCGAGCAGTTGGCTCCAAGGTAGAATTCATGCCCGTTTCAGAGACCGTTATGTACCAATTCGAAATGCTAGGTGGTCAGATCACTAAAATTTTAAAAATAGATCCGGTGTCTGCGCGCATCATAGGTGAAGAAAGGGTTGTCTATATTTTCCCTGCGAAACACTTTATCACTGAGGATGCAAAATTAAAGTATGCAATCGCGAATATTAAAAAAGAGTTAAATGAGCAGCTTAAGAAGTTTAAAAAAGAAGGTAAGCTTCTCGAAGAAGAGCGTATACGCCGCCGTACGAACTACGACCTCGCGATGATCCGGGAGATCGGGTACTGTAATGGTATTGAAAATTATTCACGGCATCTCTCGGGTAAATCCGAAGGCGAACCACCCGAAACGCTTCTTTCATATTTCCCTAAAACAGGATTTTTGACCATAATTGATGAATCGCATGTTACCCTTCCGCAGCTTCAGGGTATGTATGCAGGAGACGCATCACGCAAGAACACTCTAGTAGAATACGGCTTTCGTTTGCCTTCCGCTAAAGACAACCGTCCTTTAAAGTACGAGGAGTTTAAGGAACGCATCGGGCCGGTGATTTATACCAGTGCGACGCCGAGCGACCTTGAAAGAAAAGAAAGCGATCAGATCGTCGAACAGATAATCCGACCTACGGGGCTCCTGGATCCGGAGACGATAATTCGACCTATCAGTGAAAGTGCTAATTATAAAAAGGGGCAGACCCGCCTGCCATCGCCTGATGCCGAAGGCTATGGCGGGCAGGTTCAAGATTTTATTTTAGAAACTGAAAAAACAATCAAGCGCGGGTTTCGCGCACTCGCCACAACGCTTACGAAAAAGATGGCAGAAGATCTCTCTACGTATTTGAAAGATAGAAAAATAAAAGCAGAGTATTTGCACAGCGATATCAAAACGATCGATCGTATCAAGATACTTACTCAGTTTCGAAAAGGGGATTTTGATGTACTGGTCGGCGTGAACTTGCTACGAGAAGGTCTCGATCTACCGGAGGTTGCTCTTATCGGTATACTCGATGCAGACAAAGAAGGATTTCTGCGTTCAGAAACCTCTCTCATTCAGACGATCGGGCGCG
>CAYGIL010000005.1:0-15933 GCA_964349965.1 uncultured Candidatus Saccharibacteria bacterium
GGTCCAGTCACCAGCGAGTACAGAACTGCACGTGTCACCACCGCTCACCCCGTCTTTGTTAGTGAGAAGAGTCGTAAATATTGCTGATAAGGTACGCGCGCCCGCAGGCCAGCTCACACTGCTTGTCACTCGTTTAGTCCATAAATCAAGAGTTGGATCTGTTGCAGAAGTTTCTACGTTTAGGTTTTTTGTATAGGTTAGCGATCCACTGATTTCGGTATTCGTATAAGGGTTTACCAAGTTAAAATCAAACCTCGAATCTGCGCGGGCTTTTTCTATCAAAGACTGGGCACTTGAGATAGCTTCATTGTTTGTTTCGGAATCTATTGCTACTGATTGATTACCAAAAGCAACCATGATGACTGCGCTAATGCATAAGATCATCACAGCAAAAGCTATGAGTATCTCAAGTGTGGCAAATCCTCGGTTTTGTAGACGTCGGACGTCTACAGATTTAATTTTTTTACCAGTTGATTGTTCCTGCATTGTTTATTGTTATATCTTTTGATTTTGTGCCGTCTGTTATATGTATCGTAGAAGTTGTAGAATTCCCAGTCAGTTGACTGAATATTATAGTAGCAGGGAAAGTCGTACTAGAATTTTCGGATATGAGTGTGCTAGCAGGTATGAGATCGCTGCCTGTCGTTGTGCAGGTGCTACCTTTGAATATCACATAGTTATCTGTGGCTCCGTCGTAACAGAATCCGTGAGTGGTATCGAACATGTTGCTCATCGATCTACTGCGAGCTTTTTCGAGGAGAGATATTATCTTAGCTTCTTCGCCGTTTAAGGTAGTTGAATTAAAAGAACTGAAATCCACCGTGATCCCCAAGCCTACTATCATAGCGAGCACGCCGATAACTAAGAGAATCTCAACCAGCGTAAAGCCTTTTTTGTGCAGCATATTATTTTGCATTTAGGTGTTGAGTGATACCGTAGATAGGAGTGATGATGGAAATAGCAATAAAGCCTACGAGTAGACCCATGACGATCATGAGTATCGGCTCGACCATACTAGAGAGATTTTTAGTGAAGTCATCTATCTCTGCTTCATACATCTCAGAGAGGTATATGAGAGAGTTGGAAAGGTTACCGCTGTGTTCTCCTACGGAAACTATCTGGGTCACTATGTCCGGAAATAAATCCCTGTTCTTGCTCAAATGAGTAGATATCCTTGACCCTCTGTTTACGACGTGTGCGAGAGCTTTGTATTCTTTTTGGTAGACGAGGTTTGGGGTCGTGGTAGCCGAGATAGGCAATGCTTCACCCATGGTGATACCACTACGAAGTAGTAGTCCCATGGTACGAGTAAAGTTTGCCATATTATAATCTCGAATTATTTTCCCGATAACCGGCAGCTTCATCAAAAAAGTATCAAAGTAAAATGCAAATTTCTGACTCTTTTTTAGGGCAATAAAAAACGCTATCAAAAAAGCAATAAAGACAAGTAATGTAAGTACTCCCCAGTTGCTGATAAAGTTGCTGATCGCTATGACTATACGCGTTGTGAGCGGCAGTTCGTATTTCAGGCTAGCAAATATCGGAAGGATTTTAGGGAAAAGAAAAACCATCAAAAACACTACGATCCCGATCGTTGCTATGGTAACTATGATAGGGTAGATGGACGCACTCACTATCTTCTTCCTAAGCGCATGCCTTTTTTTAAGTTCTTCGGCGATGTATTCTAGATTTTCAGACAAAATTCCGCTTTGTTCGCCGAAGCCGATGATATTTATCGTAAATTCTCCAAAGGTGTTTTTAAATCTAGCTAAGCTTGTCGAGAGTTTCTGCCCATTAGAGATATTTCCGATAATAGTATCCAGTATCGAAGCATAACCCTTTTTACGAGTTTGCTCTCGGATCATGACGAGTGATTCCCGCATCGGTATACCTGCCTTGATGAGAAAAGAAAGTCTTTTAACAAAGAAAGTTTGATCTTTTATGGAGAGTCGAGTATAAGAAACTTCTTTTAGTGAGTTCCATAACGATTTGCCCTTCGTTGTATTTTTAGTTGGGTGCATATTATTCGTGTATAACACGCAAAACTTCTTCGACAGTAGTGAATCCGTTTTTTACCTTTTGAAATCCGTCTTCGAACATAGTCGTCATTCCATTTTTCACGGCTATCTTCTTGATCTCATTTGCCGAAGCTCGACGTAGTATTGCTTCTTTTATCTCGTTGTCAGCGACGAGGACTTCGTTGATGCAAATTCGGCCACGGTATCCGCTTTCTCCGCACTCAATGCACCCTTTTCGTCTATAAAAGAATTCTGAGTTTAAGAGGACCGATGCATGAGGGATTTGCGCAAGCGCGTTTTTCATTGCAGTCGTTGCGGGAACTTTTTCTCTGCAGTTTGTGCAGATTTTCCTCACAAGTCTTTGCCCAATAGCGACAGAGATCGTAGATGCAACGAGGTATTCTTCTATGCCCATATCGAGCAGTCGAGGTAGGGTGGTAGCAGCATCGTTCGTATGAAGCGTAGAGAGCAACAGGTGGCCTGTGAGGGCGGTATTTACGGCGATACTTGCCGTCTCTGCATCCCGGATCTCTCCGACCATTATGATATTTGGGTCTTGTCGAAGTATGGAACGCAAACCGTTCGCAAAGGTGAGCCCTGAACGCGCATTGACCTGTATTTGTTCTACGTCGTCTACCGCGTACTCTATTGGATCCTCGATCGTTATGATCGATACTTCCGGCGAGTTTAGCATTTTTATGAGGGTATACATGGTCGTAGTTTTACCTGAACCGGTAGGCCCAGTAGAAAGTATCATGCCATTTGTTTTTCTCATCGCTTCTTCTATTTTCCTACGATCACTCTCACTAAAACCTAAATCCTCGAGCGTGGATTGTTCATTTTTATCAGACAAGAGTCGGAGTACGGAGTTTTCTCCGTGATACGTGGGAACAATTGAGACGCGAAAATCTATGCATTTATTCGGATCCTTGCTTTCTTCGCTTAGTACATAACGAAACCTCCCGTCTTGGGTTGCTTGATGTTCGTCGGTCCGCAGTCGAGACAGTATCTTGATACGGGATATGATCTCATTGCTTATTTCCTTGGGGAAGGAGTACGCATCAGTGAGTACTCCGTCAATACGAAAGCGAATACGTACGTGTTTGGCGAGTGGGTCGATGTGGATGTCTGAGGCTCTCTTTTCATATGCTGTTTCTATCAGCTGATTAAAAAGGTTGATGATGGAGATATCATTTCCGCGAGCGAGTTCTACCTCGACTTTGTCTTGTGCTTTTGTTGGAGCCGCTGTCTGTTGCATTACATAAGTTTTATTGAAAAAAATATTATACCACGAAAAAGCATGTTTTTGCAAATGTAAAATGCATACATGTTTCTACGAAATCGTTGACAAAAATTCATTAACTGCGATACTGTAAGCATAGCTTGGTTAAAAGTTCTATTATTAGTTTAGTAAAAAAATATGAGAAAAATTTCAACTCTAGTTTTGGTTTTCGCTTTTGTTTTGTTTGGTTATACTGGATCGATAAATGCAGCAGGCACAGAAGTAGTCTCTGGTAATACATCATTGGGTGAGAATCAGCCAGGATGGTTTTTTAACAGAGATATCACTACGTCAACGCCCTATGAATTTAACGAAGACGGTGCAAGTATTGGTGCGGGTAGTCTCTACGTGAAGCCTATAGGTGCAACTGCTGCTGATAAATTTATAGGAGAGAATTTTATCAACAAGCCCGTAGCGGATGTTGATTCTATCTCTTATGATTTCAAGATAGGGAGCGGAGGAGTAGCTACCGAGGAAGAACATTTCTACATGAATGTTTATGCTAATTTCGGTGTATCAGATGATTTGAAGTTTTATGACTGTCGATATAACGTTGTTCCTGTAGTCGGTTCTGTCGCAGGATTTACGACAGTTACTTTTGATCCAACTGTTGCCTATCCTGTTACCACTCGAGGTGGCGTAAACGCTTCTCCTTTTGCTTGTCCCGCAGTTCCTGCAGACATGGATGTATTGAGTGCTGGTTCAAATATCAGAGTATTTGCGCTAAACGTCGGTGATGCTTCGGTAAATGATGTAGGTTTAGACGGATATTTGGATAAGGTTGTAGTAAGTGTAAATAGTGATGTAACTACATACGATTTTGATCCTGATTTGGACTTAGATGATGACGGTGTTTTAAATGACCAAGATAAGTGTGCTGGAACGACTGTAGATGGTTCCTGGACTATGCCTTGGGGGACAAACAGGTTTCAGGTTATGGCAGATGGTAACGGAGTTCTCGGTTGGTATCAAAATCAGCCAGTAAAGAAGGGCAAGGGTACACAAGCGGTAAAAGTATACGATATGGATTATAGTTACGGTTGTAATGGCCATCAAATTTTAGAGATGTTACAAAATGAGCTCGGTAACGTTATGAACGGTCATGTAAAATACGGTCTGAGCGGCGGAATTCTCAAAGAATTCAATTTGGATATGAGTGACGGAGTATTAGACGGTATGTATCATATCGAAACTGTTGTAGTACCAGCTACTAATACTTATGACGTATCATCAGTTGCAACTTTGTTGTCTGGGCATGATTATAAATTTAAAGCTTCTGGTACAGCTAACGCAGGGGATAGCATAGCATTTGACGCTGATTATAGTTACCGCACTGGTTCGAGTTCTACTTGGACTGATTCCGTATCAACTTACGAATATCTCGGCGACACATTGCTCGATCTAACTGTAAACAACGGATTTGTAAATTGGGATGATGATGCTACCTATAATATGGATCACGTGTATTGGTACGATATGGCGGGTGCTGATGCATCGGTGTCATTCAAAATCTATGACACTTACTATCCGGGCAATACTGGAAGCTTGATGGTAGATATATACGCACAGATATAAATTATTATCAGCAGTATAATTTTATTATGAAAAATATCAAACGAATTTTAGTTTTTGTTGCAATGTTTGGATTTATTTTAGGTGCAGAGAAGGTGAATGCCGTACAAAGTCCAATAGGGTGTACCGCAGATAATAGTGTGGTAAATATTTCTAGTAACGTATCTACCGCTACTGAGGGAGATATAATTACTTTTTCAGTTGATGCAGGTAATCCTGCATCTGGTAATGGTTGTGATATCACTGGACGCACAATGACTCTAACTTTACCAAATGGTATATCAATTCCTTTTGGCCCATTTGATTATCCGAATCCTACTGCTGTTGCTTTTGTTGGTTCAGCTCCATACGTAGCAAATAATGCACATGCAGTCGGTGGTTTTTGGGTCGCTAATGTAGCTTGGAATGGAACACTTAAAGGTGCAAATGACCAGCCATCAGGGGGTTCTAAAAATGCTTCTGTTACACAAATTATGCCTTTACAAGTATCTAAAACAGCAAATACTTCTTTTGATCGTACGTGGGATTGGAATATTGTAAAAGTTGTAGACGACCCAGAATTAGTTTTATCTGAAGGACAAATATATACAGTTAATTATGATGTAGACGTTACTGCGACGCCTATTGATTCAAATAAGAAAGTTACAGGAACCATAACTATAACAAATCCAAATGGTAATCCTGCGGCAAGTATTAGTGGTATCAATGATGTTTTGAATTCTTCAGGTGCAGCTGTTGTTGATTGTACTGTTGACGATACAGCAACCCAATTCCCGATAGTGCTTTCTGGAGGACAGGCCTTGAACTGTACTTATGAGAAGACTGGTGCATCATCAAATGACAATAAGAACACTGTGACTGTATCTACTACAGGATCAGTTCCTGGTGGGTCAGGTGAGGCTAATGTTGTATGGAGTAATCCAAGTACGGAGACTGATGAGTGTATAATAGTAGATGATACAAATGCTAATGGTCCACAAGATCAAGTAGTTTGCGCAGGTGATGCACCAAAGAATTTTAGTTACACCGTTACTTTTGGACCTCAAGATGGTCAAGGTGTAGATGTAGTAGTGGCTTGTGCTACTGACATGATGTACCCAAATACTGCGACTTTTATGGCAAATGATACACCTCAGACTGACTCTGATGATGCAAGTGTGCATGTGGTTGTAAACTGTTTCCAAGGTTGTACCTTAACTCAAGGATATTGGAAGACGCATTCTGCGTTAGGTAAGGCTCCTTATGATAACAATTGGGCAAATATACCTACTTCACCTTACGCACCTGATGATGGTGATGTTGTAAATGAAAACCATTTAGAAAACTTCTTCTTAAGTGGTAATACATGGTATGGAACATTTTGGACAGCACCAAAAGGTAATTCATACTACAATCTTGCACACCAATACGAAGCAGCTGTTTTAAATAAATTAAATGGGGCTTCAGTCCCAGGAAATGTTCAAGCAGCATTAGATTCAGCCCTCGCACTCCTCACTGCAAAAACTCCAGCTCAGGTGTTTGGATTAAAAGGAGCTGCTAAAAGTGAATGGATTAACTTAGCTGGTATCTTAGGCTCATACAATGAAGGTAAAATCGGTCCGGGACATTGCGACGAGCAGAATCCTAATTAATCAATAAAGCATAGTAGAAAAATTATATGAAAAAATTTACTTCAAATATACTAATAACGATCCTATCTTTTGGTTTATTCACATCGGTAATGCCAGTAAGAGCTATTGCTGCTACTGGTACACCGATAGGCACTTGTGGTACTGTTGTAACTCAAGGTCTACCTTCAGGTAGGCAAACTAGTCCAACCACCTATGATTATGAATTGAATAGTGATGGATCTGTGGCAGGAAACACTGTCGACCATCGCTGGGTGCATCTTTACGGCACTGCAGCAGGAGTTTGGGATATGGGCAAGCGTCAATCTCAAGTTTGGTTAGTACCATCTATCGACCATACTCCTGTTCCAGAAGAAGCTAACGAAACACTAATTTATTATGGTGACTCAGCATCAGGACCTTGGACATTAGCAAATCGCGTATCTGAAGATATGATGGGCCCTACTGATTGGATTTCGGACAACTATATGGGTCTATGGGAGTTTGACGGTGCACACCGATATGTAAGAGCAATGTCTACCGAGAATGACACAATAGCTTCAGAAAACATGGGATTATTCATAAGTCATGATACTGAAATAGACGCAATCTGTGCAATCTCTACACCAGCGACCAATCAAGGAGACGAATGTAAAAAGGGAGGTTGGATGAATTTTCACCATCCTTTGTTCAAAAATCAAGGTCAATGTGTAAGTTGGTTTAACCATCAATAAAAAATATATGAAAAAAATCTTTATTGTATCTATGTTTTCAGTTCTCGGTATGTTAGCTTTCGGCATACCAAACGCTGAGGCGAGTCATTCTTGGGGCAATTATCATTGGGCGCGTACAGCTAATCCCTTTACTGTTAAACTTGGTGACAATGTATCGGGTGTATGGGATTCTATCTTAGCGACAGCTTCCACTGATTGGAATGCATCGACAGTATTAGATACCTCTATTGAAACAGGGCAAGGTGGTAAAAATTGCTCGGCCACTCTAGGTAGGGTAGAGGTTTGCAGTAGAAAATATGGCAATAACGGCTGGCTCGGTATAGCCCAAATATGGATTAGTGGTGATCATATCACAAAAGGCGTAACAAAAATGAATGACACTTACTTCAATACTGCAAAGTATAATAATCCTAATGAAAAATTACATGTTATGTGCCAAGAACTCGGACACACATTTGGTTTAGGTCATACATCTGAGGATGGTAGTTCTCAAAATACTTGCATGGATTATTTCTCTAATACTGGAGCAAATGCTGGGAATACAATGAGTACTGAACCAAATGCTCACGACTATGAACAGCTCGAGACTATATATGCACACCTAGATACTTTGAGCACTTCATTTAGTAAAGTTGACGGAGCCGTTGGTAACACAGTTGACCTAGATAATCCTTCTGCGTGGGGTAAACTAGTTAGCGAGTCTAAAAACAAAAGACATAGTGTCTATGAAAGAGATTTTGGGAACGGAAATAAAGTTTTAACTTCTGTAACTTGGGCAGAGTAAAATAGTTTATTCAAAAAACCTGACTTGTGTCAGGTTTTTTGCTGTCTACTATTTTATAGTATAGAAATTTGACAAATATGACCATAACTACTAAAGTAAAGCTTATAAAGTGACTTTCAAATTTAAAAAATAACTTTAATAGCTTATGAAAAAAATATTTAATCGTGTCCTGACAGGAATGGTCGGAATTATGGTGATGGCTTCATCTTTAACTTTTGCACCTGCTAATGTGAGTGCGGTTGGTCCCTGTATTGGTTCAACTACATACACTATAAGTAGTAGTGCGCCAACTCTTTTAAACTCTACATTTTCTGTTTCAGGAGTTTCTGGTGTTGAAAATCAAACTGGACAAGATAATACACAGAACATGGCAGTTGATTGGGATACTGATGGTGACCATGATCCTCTAGCTGGAACAAGTCAGTGGGTACCAGCTCCTACAGATCTTACTTTCAATCCAACTTTCGATGGCTGTGGATTTACTTCAACATGGAATGCTTCTCATACATACACAGCTTCGGGGTCATATTCAGTTCGCATAATGGTATATCACGGAAGTACGACAGGTCACGATGGCTCTGCTTCTGATACACTTACATTTCCAGTAAATATACCGTCTACTCTTACTGTAATAAAACATGTTGTAAATGATAACTCTGGAACCTCTGTAGCCGGAGATTTCACTATGAACGTTACAGGAACTGACGTTTCTGACGATTCATTTCCTGGTAGTGAGGCTGGTACACTTATAACTTTAAGTCCTGGAAGTTACTCCGTAGATGAAAGTCCAGCAACTGGATATACGAAAACACTGAGTGCTGGCTGCTCGGGTACTATATCTTCCGGTCAGAATATAGTTTGTACAATAACAAATGATGATGTTGCGCCTCCAAACCCGACTTTAACTTTAAATAAGACTGTTACTAATAACAACGGTGGTACTGCACTTGTCGCAGACTTTCAGGCAAAGATAGACGGAGGAAATGTGGCCTGGGGTGTGCCTCAGACGCTTTCTGCTGGCCTCCACGCTGCTTCTGAGGTAAACCTTCCTGGGTATACAGCAAGTGTTTGGGGGACTGATTGTGCGGCTGATGGAATGATCACTCTCGCGTTAGGAGAGAACAAGGTATGTACAATAACAAACGATGATCAGCAAGCTTACATTATCGTAGATAAAACTGTAGACAACACTAATGGTGGCGATGCGACCCCTGACGCTTTCTTGCTTAAGGTTAACGGTAATGCTGTATCTGATGGTGTAGCTTTTGCTGTAAATCCGGGAACGCATACCGTGTCCGAGACAAATCTTCCTGGTTACACTGTGGGTATATGGGGAGGTGACTGTACTGATAATGCCGGCAACGGAAGTGTTTCAGTAGCACTCGGAGAAACGAAAACATGTACGATCACAAATACAAGTAATTCTGCGACTCTAAAAGTAATAAAAACTGTTGTTAATGATAACGGTGGCACTGCGACAGCGGATGATTGGACGATAAATGTTGATGCCGCCGACCCTTCAGACGCTTCATTTGCAGGTGACGAAGATGGCGTAACAATAACTCTTGACGCAGGATCTTTTAATGTCACTGAATCAGGCGGACCTGCAGGATACACACAGACTTCTGCAGTAGGATGCTCTGGAGCTATAGCTCTAGGTGAGACCAAGATTTGCACGATAGTGAATGATGACGTTGCTCCAAAGTTAACAGTAAATAAAGTTGTCGTAAACGACAACGGTGGCACCAAAGAAATTTCTGATTTTCCGCTTTTCGTAAATGAGACAAGCGTAACCTCTGGAGTAGAAAATAATTTTAATGCTGGAGAATATACAATATCTGAAACGTCAATGTACGGTTACTCCAGTACTTTTAGTGGAGATTGCGATCCTGACGATGGAAGCATCACGCTCGAGGTAGGTGATGTAGCTACATGTACAATAACTAATAACGACGTAGCACCAAAGCTTACAGTTACAAAAACTGTAATAAACAACAATGGCGGAACAAAAGTAGTTTCTGACTTTCCTCTATTCGTGGATGGAAATTCAGTTACAAGTGGTTCAGAAAATACTTTCGTTATAGGATCACATACTGTTTCTGAAACAGAAGACGTTGGTTATGCTGCGAGCGACTGGGGTGGTGATTGTGCAGTAGGCGGCACCGTGACACTCGCGATCGGAGACTCAAAGACTTGTACAATAACAAATGACGATATTGCGCCAAAGTTAACTTTGGTAAAAGAAGTAGTAAATGATAACGGCGGAACAGCACAAGCTACTAGTTGGATCCTCGGAGCGACAGGCGCAGGTAACAGCCCAACAAATCTTTCAGGTGAAGGTGGTGCAGTGAGTGATTCAACTTTCAAAGCAGATACTTATACGCTGTCAGAATCAACTGGCCCTTCAGGTTATACAGCAAGTGATTGGTCTTGTGTAAAAGATTCCGTTCCTGTAGTAGGGAATACTGTCACTTTAGCATTGGGACAAGAAGCTACTTGTACGATCACGAACGACGACCAACCTTCGACTCTAACTGTTACAAAGGTAGTAACAAACAATGACGGGGGAACTCTTCAAATTTCCAATTTCATTTTAAAAATAAACGGTAACGAAGTGACTTCAGGAACTCCAAACGAATTGAGTGCCGGTACATACACTGTCAGTGAGAATTCTGAAGATGGATACATCGGTACTATATCTGGTCACTGTGCAGCTGACGGTACGATCACTCTCGTAAACGGTCAGAACGCTACTTGTACAATAACGAACGACGATGTGGCACCTGGGCTTACAGTCATCAAGCAAGTTATCAACGACAACGGTGGTAACGCAGTCGTAGGAGACTTCACTCTTCATGTAACAGGAGAAAATGAATCTGTTACTGACGTTTCAAGTGGCAGCACAAGTCAATTCACAGCAGGTACATACACAATCTCTGAAACTGGACCAACAGAAGGATACATTATGAGTTTTTCAGAAGATTGTAATGCTGACGGACAAGTAACTATTTCAGTTGGTGATGAAACAAAGGTTTGTATTATCACAAATAACGACATAGCTCCGACCATAACTCTCACTAAGACCGTAGTAAACGATAACGGTGGTACTCTCGGTGCCAATGATTTCGGTCTCAAGGTCGGTGGTACGTCAGCAACATCAGGTCAAGCACTCGCTGTAAATGCAAATTCACCAGTAGAGATAACTGAACTCGGTGTGAGTGGATACTTATTTACCTCGATTACTGGTGATGCAAAATGTCCATCAGTGCTCGGTGGTACAGTAACCTTGAACGAAGGTGAAGTTCTAAATTGTACGATAACAAACGACGATGTAGCACCTTCTCTAAATCTGCAGAAAACAGTTATAAATAATGACGGTGGGGACGAGTCAGCTTCAGCGTGGACACTAACTGCGACTGGACCGACGACTTTATCTGGCGAAGGTAGTGCATTAAGCGGAAGTACATTTTCAGCTGGTACTTATACTCTCTCTGAGAGTGGTCCGGAAGGATACGCAGCGGGCAGTTGGGTTTGTAGTGGAGGCGTACAAGAAGGCAGCAGTATTACTCTCGGAGTTGGGCAGTCTGCAAATTGTTCTATAACAAACGACGACAGTCAGGCAGTATTGACGATCGTCAAAACCGCAATGAACGGTAACGGAACATTTAACTTTTCTGTAACTGGTAATAACGAATTCAGTAGTGCAAAAAGCATAGAGACAGCGAGTGGTACGGGAACAGTAGACGTAGCTCTAAGTGCAGGAACATATAGCGTATCAGAAAGTAGTACCTTAGGTTGGACGTTTAATGGTTCATCTTGTGAATATGACGGACAGGAAACCGGTATAGCTCTAGAAAGTGGAAACGGGGAACAGATAACTATCGGAAACGGAGATCACGTTACTTGTACTTTCGTAAATACTATTATCCCAGTAGTAGTACCAGAACCAGAGAGCCCAAGTGGAGGCGTAAGTAGTAGTGGAAGCAGACCAAAAAATCTTGAATCTAGCTCGGGCCAGGGTCAAGTTCTCGGTGTTGCGACGGATATCTGCAATACTGTAGACAGCTACATGCGTCGCGGTTACAAAAACAATGCGGAGCACGTAAAGACATTGCAAAATTTCTTGAACGGTTATATGAAATCCGGATTAGTTGTTGATGGTAATTTTGGAATCAAAACTGAAGCAGCTGTAAAAGCATTTCAAATAGCAAGAAAAGAAAATATCTTGACTCCTTGGAAATTAACTTTACCTACTGGGATCTTCTACAAGACTTCCTTGGTTGAAGCAAAGAGGTTGATGTGTCCACAAGACTTTGGCACATTGCAAACACCAACAGATTTGGTACCTTGGAACAAAAACACAACCCAGGTCCCTCCGAAAGTTTAAACTATGCTGGTATATTTCAGTGTGTTATAATTAACACATGAGAAGACTACGCAAGTGGTTTAAGAAGTATTTCATACCTCATAAGGAAAATCATCATAGGCCTCACTTCCTAAGACACAAGTCTATGCTCACAGTCTTGGTAGGAGTAATACTTTTAGAGTTATTACTCCTATTTCAGGTTTTCATAGTGCTTGATAAAACGGGTTTTTTGGCATCTGTGCTTCCTGGAGTGCTCACTTCCCTCACGAACGAAGAGCGTGCTTCGAATGATGCATTACCTCTTAAAGAAAATGCACTTCTCGTAGAGGCAGCCAAACAAAAGGCACAAGATATGGCGACTTATGGATACTTTGCTCATACGAGTCCTGATGGCAAGACCCCTTGGTATTGGCTTGAAAAAGTAGGTTACAGTTATGAAAAAGCAGGGGAGAATCTAGCAGTAAATTTCTTTGATTCGAGGGATGTAGCAGTCGCGTGGATGAATTCGCCGTCTCACCGAGCTAACATCGTAAAACCAGAATACACTGAGATCGGTATAGGTGTTGCTGAAGGAAAGTATGAAGGTAAGAATACTATTTTTGTCGCTCAATTTTTCGGAACTCCTCTTCTGCAGGGAGAGTTTGTATCAAATGATTTGGGTCCACTTGGGGTCGTAACGAAGCCAGAAACTAAAGTTGAAGTCAAAAAAGATCCAGTATCCGAAACCGTAATCCCAAAGTCTAACAGCACCCCTTCATCAACTCAAGTCCTAGGTGAAGAGGAGATTACTCCAAGGAATGCACCTGCTGAAATAGAAAAACCTAACAAGATAAAATCTTTTGTAGCAAAAATTTTAAGTTCTCCAGGTAGGTATGTGAGTTATGCATTCGGAGCAGTAATAGGACTTATCATTTTGACTTTAGGATCACTACTTTTTGTAAAGGGAAACAAGCATCACCCTCTCTTGGTAGTGAGAGGGGTGCTCATAATGAGCGTTGTACTTTTGCTCGTTTCCCTAAACACAAAATTGTTTGACAAAAGCGGTGAAATTGCTAGGGAAGACATATCCCTGAGCGCAATAGATTTTTAGGGAAATAGATCGCTTGCATATACGTATGTCTCTGTTACAATAACTCTATGCGCACAGAACGTACACTTTTAATTGCAGGTATTTGGATCGCTGTTTTGCCGTATTTAGGTTTTCCGTATTCTTGGAAAAATGTTTTATTCACTATCTCTGGGCTTGGTCTACTGTATGTGAGTTACACCCTTTACAGGGCTAAGCAAGCAAAACCTGAAGAGAAAGAGAGTGATAACTTTTCGGAAAATTTCGGTTTTACGGAGACGATAATCGTGGAAGAAGATAAAATACAAAATTAATTAAACATGCAAAAAGAATTTGTTGTAACAAAACGTGCTATCTTCACTGCTGCTTTGGCTGTCGTAGTAGTATTCGGTCTAGGGGTCACCGTAGGTAGTTATAACTCACCCGCGATCGACAAAGTACTCTTGAAGAATAAGGAAACGGCTGTTTCAACTAATGCTGACTTTGAGACTTTTTGGGATACCTGGAATCTCATCAATGAGAAGCATCCTGGGGCAGGTGATGTAAGTGACCAAGAGAAGATCTATGGTGCCATATCGGGCCTCGTAGGCTCTCTAAATGACCCCTACAGCGTTTTCTTCAAGCCAGATGAGGCAAAGGCCTTTGAGGAAGAAATATCGGGTAATTTTAGCGGTATCGGCATCGAGGTCGGCATGAAGGAAAAAGTCCTCACCGTTATCGCACCACTTAAGGACACTCCGGCATACCGTGCAGGTATCAAGTCGGGCGACAAGATTTTGAAAATAAACGAAACAGTCACTTCTGATTTGAGCATAGATCGGGCGATCAAGCTCATGCGCGGGGAAAAGGGCACCGCAGTGAACCTAACTCTATTTCACGAGGGCGACAGCGAACCACGTGAAGTAAAGATAATCCGTGACACCATCAATATCCCGACACTCGATACCGAACTTCGCAAAGACGGAATCTTTGTTATACGACTTTATATGTTCTCCGAAAATTCAGCGAGTCTTTTCCGTAAAGCAATGCAGCAATTCACTGAGTCCGGTAGTGATAAACTCATACTCGACCTCCGAGGTAATCCTGGAGGTTACCTTGCTGCTGCGGTAGACATGGCGAGTTGGTTCTTGCCTGAAGGCAAAGTAGTAGTAACCGAAGATTACGGAAGCTCCGAAGATCCTGAGATATACAGGAGTCGAGGTTACGACTTGTTTAGTGATAAGCTAAAATTTTTGATTTTAATTGACGGTGGCTCAGCTTCAGCTTCAGAGATCGTCGCAGGCGCACTTCGCGATCATGGAAAGGCAAAGCTTGTCGGTGCTAATAGCTTTGGTAAAGGTTCGGTGCAGGAGACGATAGATTTGACTGGAAATACATTACTCAAGATCACTCGCGCAAAATGGCTCACACCAAACGGTGCAACGATCGCTGAGATCGGTCTCAAACCTGATTATGAAGTAGAGTTCACTAAAGCAGATTTTGAAGCAAAACGTGATCCTCAGATGGATAAAGCAGTAGAGCTACTATTACAAAAGTAAAACATGAGAAAATATGAAAGTAATATTTCTGAAAGACGTACCTCGGGTTGGCAAAAAATATGATGTAAAAGAAGTGAATGACGGCTACGCGATGAATTTCCTCTTGCCACGGAAACTCGCCGAAGTCGCGACTCTAAAAGCCGTGTCTCTCCTTCAGCAAAAAACCAAGAATATACAGATCGAAAAAGAAATTCAAACAGACCTATTACTCAAAAATCTTGAAGAAATAAAATCAAAAATAGTGCATATAAAAGCAAAAGGTGATGAAAAGGGTCACTTGTTTTCTGGCATTCATAGCAAAGAGATCGTTAGTGCTATGAAGACTGAACATCACGTAGATATGAGTGAAGAATCTATCGTCCTTGATAAACCGATCAAAGAAACAGGGGAGCATGAGGTAAAGATAGAAATCCCGAGCCCCGATGGTAAACACAAAAAATCCTCGTTCACGCTCGTGATCGAGAAAATATAAACTATGAAAGAATCAGTAAAGATTGAGAAAATAAAGCAGGGAGGAGGTATTGAAATAAAATCAGAGTCTCATGGTAGAAACTTAGAAGAAGAAACTTTCCTAAAAGAATCGTGGTTTCGCGCATATTTGAAAGTAAATTCTATGGTACCTCAACATGCTGAAGGTATTGTTCTTGGTGTTTTATCGGCTGCAATTCTTGATGAAGGTATAAATTGGAATGTTTTTTTCAATTCAAAATTTTCTCCAGATCAAATTAAGATAATAGGAGACGCTATGAGCGGTATGCATAAAAGAAGGGGTGTAATGTACAGTAACGAAAAAAATGCTGTAATTTTTGATGGTCATCCTAAGATTGTTTACCCAGAAAGATTGCAAAAACTTTGGAGTGATATAAAAAATACATTACTGATTACTTTAGCTTCATATATTGAAGGACATCTGATCTCCGATGGAGAAATAAATGATAATACTGAAATGTGGATTAATAATGTTCA
>CAYGIL010000006.1:0-14646 GCA_964349965.1 uncultured Candidatus Saccharibacteria bacterium
TAATTTATACATTAGTAATTACTTGTATATATTTACATGACATTTAATTTTGAGGGAACTCCGCCAACACAGCCTACTTTTAAAGAAAAAATAGGCGAAAAGATAACGGTTATATGTCAGCATTGTGGTAAATCTGTGCTGGGTACACTCGGACCCATAGGGAACGGAGCAACCGTCCGTTGTCCGGAGTGTAGTATGACCGCCAAAAATTTTAGCAACGATGATCTAAACAAGTTATACTTTGGTCGCTAGCCTCTTATTTATAATAAATATAATTTATGCCGATTGAAAAAATAGATTTGAAACTTATAAATTTTTTCCGGATGATTTCTGTGCCTACTGCGAGATTAGGACTTTTTGTTATTTTCTTTTGGTTTGGGGCGCTTAAAGTTGTCGGTCTTAGTCCGGCGAATTTCTTAGTGCAGGAGCTTTTCGAGCAGACTGTACAAATGATGACCTTTGGCCAGTTCATCATACTTTTCGGATTATTTGAGTGCATAATTGGTATTTTGTTTATTGTGCCAAAGATGGAACGAGTAGTTATCCCTCTACTTTTGGTCCACATGATTACGACATTTATGCCGCTCTTTATTTTACCGGAAATCACATGGAACGGTTTATTTGTACCTTCGCTCGAAGGTCAGTACATAATAAAAAACCTAGTTATCATCGCATCTGCTATTGGTATCGTTGCACACTTGCATCCCTTGGGAAAATGAGCATAATCTCTGAGTGGCCTAAGTAATATGAAGAAAATTTTGATCCTAGAAAAAAGGGAAGGTGATACCCCGCTTCAGACACTCGATAGATTTCGCGAAAATCACCTAGCATACAAAGATGCGAAGATGATTTACGCGGGGAGGCTTGACCCTATGGCGTCAGGGATTTTGGTTGTTTTAGTTGATGAAGAAATAAAGAATAAAGAAAAGTATCTTGGTTTAAGTAAAGAATATGAATTTGAAATTTTATTCGGCTTTGCGACGGATACGTATGATATCTTGGGCAAAGTCGTTAGGCAAGGCCTAACGACTCGAGATAATTTAAAAGAAAAAATAGAAAGTAATTTGAAGTACTTTACTGGAGATTTTATACAAACATATCCACTGTATTCTTCTCCAACCATCAAGCACGCACGAGCGGGGAAAAAAGTAAAGTCTCCGTCACGAGAAGTCTCTGTCAGAAAATTACAATTTTTAAAACTGAGAAAAACTAGTGCTCAGATTCTCATTAAAAACATTGAAACACGAATTGCAAAGGTGGACGGTGACTTCAGACAGAAAGAAGTTTTGAGCATATGGCGTAAAAAATTACGTAATTCACCCGGTACTTTCTTTGTAGGCAGTTTCAAGATTTCCTGCAGTAGCGGTACGTACGTGCGCGGTATTGCCAACTCTCTTGGTGAGAAGATCGGCGTTCCCGCACTCGCATTTTCAATCAAAAGGACAAAAGTCGGTAAATTTGCTAAAATAGACTAATGGAAGCACAGACTCTTTTGACAGTCCTATTTGGTATCGTCGTCGTCGGGTTTTTAGTGGCGGATCTGGGCTTTTTTAACAAAAAAAGTCATAAAATTGAATTTAAACCTGCTCTCTACCAATCAATATTTTGGGTGGCTATTTCTCTCGTGTTTGGTGTTTTGATTTTTGTGTTTATAGATAAAGTCACTGCAGTCGAGTTTTTGAGTGCGTATGTTACGGAAAAGATGCTTTCCGTGGACAATCTGTTCGTGATTATGCTCATTTTTAGTTACTTTAATCTCGAAGAAAAGTATCACCATAAAGCTTTGTTTTGGGGGATTTTGGGGGCAATAGTTTTCCGGGGAGTTTTTATCGGGTTGGGTTCTTATATAATCGGTCAGTTCCATTGGGTGCTGTATGTGTTCGGGGCGATATTGTTGTACACGGGAGTAAAGTTGTTATGGGAGAAGAAAGAGGAGCATATAGATTTCAAGCATAATAAGATAATAAAGTTTGCTCACAAGATATTTCCTTTTACTGATACGCACCACGGCGGTAAATTCTTCTTCAGGGAAAATGGTGAATTTTACTTCACATCTCTCTTTATGGTGGTGTTGATGGTGGAAGCGACGGACATAATCTTTGCTGTTGATTCGATACCCGCTGTATTTTCAATATCACAAAATCTTTTCGTGGTCTTCACCTCTAATATCTTTGCCATTATGGGTTTGCGAGCACTCTTCTTTTTGCTCGAAAATATTTTGCATAAATTTCATCATCTACAAAAAGGTCTAGCAGTTATACTCGTATTCATCGGCGTAAAGATGCTCGTCGGTATACTCGGAATTCATATATCTTCGTTTGCTTCTTTTAGTGTTATTATGCTCGCTTTGGTTACCTCTATAACTTTGTCGTTCGTTTTTCCGAAAAAGATTTAAGCTAAAAAGTATTTATGGATTCAGGTAAAAAATTCCAAGAAGAATACGCACGTCTCAATGCAAAACAAAAAGAAGCAGTGGATACGATCGAGGGGCCAGTTATGGTTATCGCTGGTCCGGGTACGGGCAAGACTCAGATACTTACGCTTCGCATCGGGAACATCTTGATAAAAACTGATACAAAGGCAGACAGTATTCTCTGCCTTACTTTTACAAACTCTGCAGTGCGCGCGATGCGTGAAAGGCTTAGATCGTATATAGGGAGCGAAGCGTCAAAGGTCACAGTTTCGACTTTCCACAGTTTTGCTTTTACTCTCATAGAGTCATATTATACCGTGCTCGGACTTTCTGTGGCGCCTACGCTCTTAGACGAAGATGGTGCTGTATCTCTTGTGGATCAGATTTTGGAGGAGAATGATTGGGAGTATATCCGTCCACGAAGTGATACTTCACGATATTTCAATGATTTGAAGAGTCTTATTTCTTTCTTAAAACGTGAACAGATAACCTCGGATGTTTTTCAATCTGAAATAAAAGAAGAGATCAAGCACATAGAGAGTGATCCAGCTAGTATTTCTTCTAGGGGTGAGAGCAAGGGTAAACTCAAAAAAGAAATTGAAAAGAAAATCGAAGGACTTTATCGTACACTCGAGGCGGTCAGGTTTTATGATCTTTATGAAGTTAAGAAAAAAGAAAATAATTTTTATGACTACGATGACGTACTCACAGCACTTGTTAGAATTGTAAATGACTCCGAAGAAGCACGAAACTATATCAAGGAGAATTATTTGTATGTGCTTGTAGACGAGCATCAGGATTCGAGTGGAATTCAGAATGAATTTTTATCACAGGTGTGGGCGGGCGAAGATCGACCCAACATATTTGTGGTGGGTGATGATCGGCAGCTTATTTATGCATTTGGTGGCGCGTCATTAGAGTATTTCAAAAATTTTCGAAACACTTTTGGTGGGGCTACGCTTATAACCCTCGTAGATAATTATCGTTCTACGCAAAAGATTCTCGATGCTGCACACGAGCTTTTGCAAAGCTCACTGGTTTCTGAGAAGCTTCTCGGCCACCGTAAAGAGGATCATCCACTTCGTTTGGTCGAAGCATCTTATCCGCGTGATGAGATAGTTTTTGTCGGTTTAGAAATCATAGAAAAGATCCGTGACGGGGCGGATCCAAATGATATGGCAATCCTTGTACCAAAGAACCGTCAGGTCAAGAGTGCCGTACAAGTTTTGAAGGACATGGGTATACCAGTTGCCAAGGGTGATACTTTGAATTTCTTTGATGTTCCGGAGGCAGTTTCGTTTTTGCGAGTTTTAAAGATATTGTCGCATCCGGATGACGCTGTTTCTTTCGCTCATTCATTTTTAGATCCTCTTTCTGGTATTCCGCCTCTCAAGGCTCATCAATTTTTACGCAGTATGAATATGCGTACTTTTTCTTTGCTTGATGTAAAGAGCGAACAGGATAATCTGTTTAAAGATTTAGATGAGCAAGATGCAGTAACTCGATGGATAGAAAAGTTACAAAACTGGCTTACGGATTCGACCTTGCCGGTATATGCTTTGATTCAAAAAGTAGGTAAAGAATTTCTTTTAGACTCTGCGGAAAGTCATGAAGAACTCGTGCATCGTATCGAGGTTCTTCGCACCTTGCTTCACCTCACTCTCTTAAAAATCGAAACACAGCCACTTGTATCTCTTTCGGAATTTCTTTCATTCCTTGGCCGTTTAGAGGCCTACGGGAGGCATGTACCGCTTGCGGTCTTCGGTCGAGAAGACGGTGTGCGAGTGCTCACACTTCACGGTTCGAAAGGTTTAGAGTTTGATTCAGTTTGGATCGCTCATATGGATGAGAGGTCTTTTGGCGGAGGGAAACGTGACGGTTTTTCCTTACCTGAGCGGGTTAGAGAGAAGGTTCATGTGCGTGATGAGCTGACACTTAGGAGGGAACTTTATGTTGCGATCACTCGTGCAAAGAGATTTTGTACTATTCTCTATGCACAAAAGTCTTATACTGGTACGGAACAAGAGCTCGCACATATTATACAAGATGCTTCTTCTTATTTTGAGCATCAAGGTGCCAAAGTAACAGAAAACTTTATTCTTTCAAAGAACGAACGCGCGTATATCGAAAGTGTACGTGAGAAAAAAGAAGGAATTTCTTTGAGTGTGCTTGTTACTCTCGTTGCGAGTGATTATGATGAACGTAAAGTTTCAGTATCACTTTTAAATAACTTTTTTGAATGTCCTTGGAAATGGTATTTCAGAAATATACTACAGTTGCCGGAGATGAAGTCTGAAAGCTTGGATTTTGGAAATAAAGTGCATTTGGCTATTGATAAGGTATTAAAATTGGCAAACTCTCCGACGCAAAAAGATCTCGAAGACATAACGGAAGCAGATAAAGAGATTTTGAAAATTGTTACCAAATGGGTAGAGCATAGGTTGAAAGAGATATTGCCTCATAGAGAAAACGAAAAAAGTATTTCGTTGAATGCAAAAGAGTTTCCGCATCTAAGCATGTACGGCAAGTTGGACTTAGTAGAATTTATTACTCCAGAGAGTGTTCGGGTTACGGATTTTAAAACTGGAAGTGTTCGCACGAAATCTGAGATAGAAAAGATTGATGACGAAGGTCGGATGAGCTCTTATATGCGACAGCTTGCGATGTATTCTTTTTTGATTGAACGGAATCAAAAATGGAAGGTGCGTGTCAGTCAATCCAGACTTGAATTCTTAGAAGCAAAAAGTGATAAGGATAAGATTTATGATACGACCGTGACTGAAGAACACATAAGGATGCTTTTACGGGACATATCGGACTATGATGATTTGGTAAAAAGCGGCGAGTGGCATACCCGTCCCTGCAATTACAACTCGTATGGAAAAAACACTGACTGCGAATACTGTAAAATGGCAGAGATTTATAAATAAATAATTTTTAAGATTATGTCGAATATAGAACAATGGACGCAGGAAGCAAAAATTACCAAGGAACAAGCAGGAACAAAAGTTGCGCAATTTGTCGAAAACTCTATTTTTCTTCTTCATGCCCAAGGTATTGATTCCGGTAAGGTTTTCGACGCAGGAGCTGGGCTTGGTCGAAACTCTATTTTTCTTGCTGAGAATGGTTTCCAGGTTGTAGCAATCGAGGTGGATGGAGAGCAGAACTCTACGTTGGCGAAACGCATAGCAGATAAAGGTCTTTCCAATATCAATCTTGTTAAAGAGTATGCCCAAAATGCTATACGTGAAATTCACAATGATGACCTATCTGCTTGTATTGATTATGGAACTTCTTCATATATGTCTTCTAAAGAACGAAAGGCATATGGCGTAGAAATAACTAGAACTCTAAGAGTTGGGGGTTTGGTTGTTTTGCATTTCGCAGATGACCCTTTAAGTAAAGAGCAAAAAATTCCAAATTACGCATCTAATTTTCTTGATCTAAACGATTTTGAAGTTCTTCTTAAAGATTCGGAAAAGGGATTAAATGGCAAAATACGTTATACTTTAGTTTTACGAAAAATGGGGCAACACTTATTACCAGTTTCTGAAGTTGTATCGAAAGCTATGGATTTAATGGCCAGCAAGATAGAGGAAAACACAAGAAAAATGTTAGAGGATTTTTGGGATCAAAATCTAGGCTTGATACAAGCCAGAGATGCTATTTTATTGAAAGGCAAAATTCTTGAATTTGCAAAATTACACAATACAAAAATTTCTGAAAACACACAACTCGTCATTGAGCAAATTCTAAAGATTATTTCAGGTCACATATATCTTACGAAAGAAATTTTTTTAGAAGAATCTCTAAAATTATTTAATGTCCAATCTGTTGCTAGCGAAAGGATGCTTCACGCATATAATCAAGATATTTTTGCGTAAGTTGATTTCGAGGTAGAATGTTATTATTACCGCGATAGCAGAATTTATAACAATTTGATATACTATACTGCATGAGTATTGTACTTGATATTTTAAGAGAGCTTAATAATACCACAGTCTACTATAAAGGTATGCGAGTAAACCTTCTCGGCTTGCCTAAGTTCGAGAAATATTCTTCTGGTTCGTTGCGTGGGACATTATCCCATCTCATTAAAGAGGGTTTTGTCGAAGATTGTGATGGTTTGCGAGTTACTCCAAAAGGCAAAAATTATATTAGAAGAAAGGTTGATTCACTAAAGCAGTTTGAATTTAAGTTTAATAAAGATGCTCCAAAAAATTTACTGGTGATGTTTGATGTGCCTGAACCAAAGAAGGCCGAAAGAGAATGGTTGCGTTGGCATCTCAAAAAATTTGATTACAAAATGATACAGAAAAGTGTATGGGTTGGTCCTTCGCCATTACCACAGCAATTTGTAACTTATATTAAACATATTGGTCTTCGTAGCAGTATTAAAACATTTAAGCTCGCGAAAGGTTACAAACCTCAAAATAACAAACTCTAGTTTTTAATATTGTTATTTTTTCTGCTATCGCGGTAATTCTAACATCTAGGATGTGGCTTGTGATTTTTTGATACCTAGTTTAATATTCCAATATGCCAAAAAGTGACCATCAAATCCTCCTTTTCTATAAATATGTCCACCTCGACGACCCTGCGGCCGTAGCTCAAAAGGAGCGAGAGATTTGCGCCCGGCTTGGCCTTACTGGGCGTTCTATCATCGCCTCCGAGGGCATCAATGCAACATACGAGGGAACGAAGGAAAATATACAGGAATACATCCGTGAACTGGAACAGGACCCGCGATTTTTAAATATTCATTTCAAGATAAGCGACGGCACGGGTAGTGCTTTTCCAAAGCTCTCGGTAAAAGTGCGCAAGGAAATTGTATCTTTGAATCTAGGGGTTTGCGACGTAGATCCGAACCAAACAACAGGCATTCATCTAAAACCAGAGGAGTTGCACGAGTGGATCAAAAATAAAAAAGAATTTTACATAGTAGACATGAGAAATGCATACGAGCATAAAGTGGGGCATTTTGCCGGTTCGATCCTGCCCTCGATGGAAAATTTCCGTGACCTTCCGAAAATCGTGGAACAAATCTCACACCTAAAAAATAAAACAGTTCTCACGGTGTGCACCGGTGGAGTACGCTGTGAAAAAGCATCTGGATTTCTGATTACCAAAGGGTTTTCCGATGTGTATCAGCTTGATGGTGGTATCGTCTCTTATATGGAAAAGTATCCGAACGAGGATTTCCAAGGGAAGCTCTACGTTTTTGATGGGCGGGTTACAATGGGTTTTTATACTGATGATGCGAAACACATGATCGTTGGTCGTTGCGATGAATGCGGAGAGCAATCGGAGAATTATGAAAACTGTGCAAACTTAGCCTGCCACCGGCACTTTATCGTTTGTACAACTTGTCTTTCTAGAAAAGGTGGGGAAGCATACTGTCCAGGTGGCTGCGTTATATCCCGGCACGGCCGACCAGTCCAAAAGGGTTTTCTTGAGTCGATTTTTTTAAAGGGCAAAGCATGGTATAATCAGCTATTATAAGTGTAGTCAACCTATTTATGGACACAGAAAATAAACGCCCAGATGATATACATGGATATTCTGTAAATTTTGCAAATGCTACTCGCCATGGCCGTGAACTTTTAGAACACCCGGGAAATAGGGAAGTAGCACGAGATTATTTAGAGAGAGCTCAAAACCATGGTTCGGCGTATTTCTATAGTAAAGAGGGATATAGATATGAAATAAAACACAATAAGGACACGAGGGATTTTTCCGTTCATTACGCTGGACAATGAGTAGCGAAGAACAAAAAAATGCAGGTTTATCTGCCGTGGTGGGCACTAGGCATCCGCTTACACTCTTCGCTAGTGAGGCGTATGATGCATTTTCTGAAATGGGTTTTGAGATTGCCATGGGTCCCGAGCTTGAGACTGAGTGGTATAATTTTGACGTATTAAATGTTCCCAAGGATCATCCTGCACGCGATATGCAGGATACTTTTATCATCAAAAATGAAAAAGAAAGGGTACTTCGTACGCATACAACATCTGTGACTGCGCGGGCGATCGAACAGGCGGGCAAAGAGGGTAGGTTACCAGCAGCATTTATTTCCATAGGTAAAGTATTCCGAAATGAATCGACGGATTTTAGTCATGAAATGCAATTCTTCCAAATCGACGGCGCTATGGTGGGTGAAAATATCTCGCTCGCAGACTTGAAAGGCGTTCTCACGAAATTTTATAAAAAAATGCTTGGCGAAGAAACAGAAGTAGAATTCCGTCCGAGTTTTTTCCCTTTTACTGAGCCGTCACTCGAAGTGTTTGCAAAATTTCGTGGCAAGTGGCTTGAAATGATGGGTTCCGGTATGCTTCATCCAAATGTTATCCAAAACTTGGGATTAGACCCAAAAAAGGTGCGGGGGTTTGCTTTTGGTGGTGGACTTGATCGTATCGCGATGATCAAATGGGATATCCCTGACGTCCGGCTTTTTTATCAGGGAGATCTTAGGCTTAATCAGTTTTAGTAATATGAAAGTCTCCTATAATTGGCTCAAATGGTACGTGCCCGAAGTTCCCGAAGCGGAGAAGCTTGCGGATATTATAACGTATCATTTGGCTGAAGTTGAAACTGTAGAAAAATTACCAGATGGGGATTTTGTTTTAGATATAAAGATTTTACCAAATCGTGCCCATGATTTGTTTTCGCATCAAGGTATTGCCCGCGAGGTTGCATCACTTTTAAATATTTCATTCGTTGATCCTACGCCAAAATATAAAATTCCTGAATCAAAGCCGACGACATTAATTAAGGAGATTGAAACACCAAACTGTAGACGTTATATGGGACGAATTGTGCGTAATGTAAAGATCGGCCCATCGCCGGAGTGGGTAGTTATACATCTGGAGTCAATTGGACAGAGAAGTATCAACAACATAGTGGACGCTACAAATATTGTTATGTGGGACTGTGGCCAACCGGCGCACGTTTTCGATCTCGATAAAATTAAAACCCCGAAATTAAAAGTTAGAAACGCTCACCCGGGTGAAAAGATAACACTTCTCGGTGGTGTTGAAAAAACTCTTACTGAAACAATGATGGTTATTTCTGATGATTTTGGCAACAGTCTCGACATCGCCGGTATTAAAGGAGGAAAATATGCCGAACTCACGAATGAAACGACAAATCTTGTTCTCGAATGTGCGAATTTCGATCCCACAAGTGTTCGAAAGACTGCCCAGACACTCAATATTTTTACTGATGCCCGCAAGCGTTTTGAAAATGACTTATCTCCTGAGCTTGCAGCTCACGGTATGACTGAATTATCCGCACTTATTGCTGAGATGTGCCCGGATGCGATATTTGAGGAGATTGTAGACGTGTATCCTAAAAAACAAGAAGAATGTAAATTAAAGTTTTCCTTAAAGAAAATTGGAAATATCCTAGGTATAGAAATCCGTGGAAATGATGTAGAAGATATTTTCAGGAGATATAATATCTCATACACCCAAGATGGCGACATGTTTGAGATAGTTGTACCTACAATGCGCCTTGACCTTGTTATCGAAGAAGACATGGCCGAAGAGATCGGTCGCATCATGGGCTACGATAAAGTGAAGGGAAATGTGCCGAGTATTAATTTTACGTCGAAAGTAAATGTGACATACGCCCAGATCGTTGCTGTACGAAATAAATTAATCAGCGAAGGGTATTCTGAAGTTATGACCTATTCCTTTCGAGATAAGGGCGATATCGAGGTGCTTCAAAGTGCGTCAGATAAAAAGTTTTTGCGGACAAATCTAACTGATGGGCTTACAGAAAGTCTGAAATTAAATAAAGTAAATGCACCACTTCTCGGACTCAAAGAGGCTCGCCCCGGCCAGGACGGCGGGGTAAAGATTTTTGAAATCGGAAATATCTTTACGAAAAATGGCGAGGAGACACATGTAGCATATAATGAAAAAGATAAAATAATCGAAAAGAACATCAATGAATTCTAAATTTACAATGTGGTCCTTGTATCCTTTTATCTCGCGTGATATTTCAGTGTGGGCAAAGCCGGGAGATGAGGGTGAATTAAAAAAGGTAATTGTTGAAAACGCTGGCGCACTCCTCGTAAAGGGTCCGTATCTTGTGGATTCTTTTCAAAAAGACAGCAGGACTTCTTTTGCATTTCGGCTCGTGTTTCAGTCTTACGAACGTACTCTCACGGACGGGGATGTAAGCGAGATAATGACCCAAATAACTAATAAAATTAAGGAAAATTCTGCTTGGCAAGTAAGGTAAAATTTGCTATAATACCCTTATATATGCCTAAAGGAACTGCAACCTACGATGCTTCAAATATCTCGGTTTTAGAGGGTCTCGAACCGGTTAGGAAAAGACCCGGAATGTACATCGGTACTACTGGTCCTGAGGGACTGCATCACTTGGTGTGGGAGATTTTTGATAACTCTCGCGACGAGGCAATGGCGGGTCGTTGCTCGCGCATTGAGGTTACCCTTTTACCGGATAGCGGTGTTCGCGTTGCTGACGACGGTCACGGTATTCCGGTTGGTATTCATCCGAAAACAAAAGTCTCCGCACTCGAGACTGTAATGACGACGCTTCATGCCGGCGGAAAGTTTGACAACAATGCCTACAAGGTTTCCGGCGGACTTCACGGCGTCGGTGCATCGGTGGTTAATGCACTCTCAAAGACTGCAAAGGTGGTCGTGCATCAAGACGGCGGTATCCATGAGCAGGAATACAAGATCGGTAAGCCGCTTTATAAAGTCAAAAAGGTAGGAACGTCCAAGCTACACGGCACGATCACGACCTTTCGCCCCGATGAGGAGATTTTCAAAGAGGGAATTACCTATGATTTTCAGAAGATCGTCAATCACTTGCGTCAGCAGGCATACCTGGTAAAGAATCTAATGATCACAGTCATCGATGCGCGCGAAGCAGAACCGAAAGAACTCGCGAAAGCTGTTGAGCGGGATTACTGGCTAAAGGAATCCGAACTCGAAATTCCTTCGTACTCATTTTACTTTGAAGGCGGACTCGTTTCGCTTGTAAAGTATTACAATCAAAACCAAAAGCCGCAGCACAAAAATATTTTCTATATCGAAAAGGAAATCGATAACGTCGGTGTAGAGATCGCGCTCCAATACGTCGATGACATTGTCGACCGTATTATCCCTTTTGCAAACAATATTTATACCCGCGAAGGCGGTACGCACGTAACCGGTTTCAAGACTGCGCTTACTCGCACGATCAACACTTACTGCAAGAAAAACGAAATGATGAAGGAGTCTGAAGGAGGATTTACTGGTGAGGACGTGCTCGAGGGTCTCACTGCCGTTATCTCCGTAAAGCTTCCGGAGATTCAGTTCGAAGGTCAGACCAAGGGAAAGCTCGGTAGCGTAGAAGCACAAGGTGCGACGGCGACCGTGTTCGGCGAAGCTTTTGCAAACTTTCTCGAAGAAAATCCTGACGACGCAAAGATAATAATAAATAAGTCTATTCTCGCACTTAAGGCCCGAAAAGCTGCTAAAGCTGCCAAGGACTCAGTACTCCGAAAAGGCGCACTCGAAGGCATGACTCTTCCAGGGAAGCTTGCTGACTGTCAAAGTAAAAATGCTGAAGACTCTGAGCTCTTCCTTGTTGAGGGAGACTCTGCAGGCGGCTCCGCTAAGCAGGGTCGTGATCGACGTACACAAGCGATCCTTCCGCTTCGAGGAAAAATTTTAAACGTTGAACGTGCTCGCATCGACAAGATGCTCGCCTCCAAGGAAGTGAAGGCTCTCGTGATCGCTATGGGAACCTCGATAGGTGACACCTTTGATCTCTCCAAGATGCGCTATCACAAGATCATCATCGCAACTGATGCCGACGTGGACGGCTCACACATCCGTACTCTTTTACTTACTCTTTTCTATCGTTATTTCCGAGCCGTGATCGACGCAGGATATATTTACATAGCTCAGCCGCCGCTTTATAAGATCAAAAAAGGAAAAGAGATCTCGTATGCATACACTGACGACGAGAAAATGAAAATTGTTGGAAAGAGCGGGGAAGTTGTTGAGGTTCAAGAGGCAGAAGAATCAGCTACTGGTGAGGCTGCGAGCGAAACAACAGAAGAAGGCGAAGAAACAAAAAAGAAGTCTAATAAATTCCACATTCAACGCTTCAAAGGTCTCGGTGAAATGAACCCCGAGGAACTCTGGGAGACGACGATGGATCCCTCAAATCGCGTACTTAAAAAGGTGAACATCGATGATGCCGAAGAAGCAAACAAAGTCTTTGACATCCTAATGGGCTCCGAAGTTCCCCCTCGCAAGTCTTTCATTCAGTCTAATGCAAAATTAGCGGAGATTGATATTTAGATCTCTCTATATATTTTAATGAAACCAAAGCTTTTTATTGTCACTGGTAACTCGATGAAGTTTAGTGAGCTTTCGAGCGAGCTTAGCGAGTTTTTTGATTGTGAGCAAAAGGTTATTGATCTACTTGAAATCCAGGGTAAACCAGAAGAAATCATCAAACACAAACTCGAAGAAGCATACAGCACACTAGGTCAAGTAGTGTTGGTTGACGATGTGTCAACTCATTTTGAAGTACTTAATGGTTTTCCCGGCCCATACGTCAAAGACTTTTTTGACTGTTTTACTCCATATGAAATCGGAAATAAATTTACAGACTCTCGGGTTAAAATGGTTTGCTGGCTGGGGCTTTGCCGAGGGGAGGGCGATACTGTAATCGTTAATGGTACACTCGAAGGGATAGTTGTGCCGCCAAAACAAAAAGACCATGGTGGTCGCTGGCTCGATTTGGTCGTACAGGCAGAAGGTACTGACAAGCCGATGATTGAATTTTCTTATGAAGAGAAAAACAAATTCTCCCATCGTGGCAAAGCTATGCGAAATCTCCTCGCCATTCTTAAAACTCTTCAACACAATTAATTCCTTAATCTATCATATATGATACACTAAGGAAATTAGTTTTACTTAGTTAGCTGTAATTTATTTATACAAAAATTTCCATCTTCCTCTGCCAGCCCGAGGGGGTAGTCCCGCTCGTAGGATTTTTTCTAGGATGTCCCATATACTTTTCTCTTCTTTTTTAATGATTTTTAAGAGGTGAGTATATTTGCCAATTTCATACTTCAGTGACATTCTCGAAATGGTCGTGGGGCTCATGCCGAGTGCATCGGAGATATAAGAAGCAGGTAGGTCTTTGGAGATAAGATAAATAACAGCAAATCTCTTGGCGAGCATCACTTTCTCGGTCTGTGTTAAAAATTCAGCTAAAAAGAACTGAGTGTTATTTTTCTTGGCTGACTTTTCCAGTACGTCACTAAACTCCTCATAGAGTTTTCCCAAGTAATCCTTATTAAGCTTTTTTGATGATACATGTGGCATACTTCTTAGTATATCATATATGATTTACTAACGAAAAGAAGCATATTGAATATGTGAATCTATAATAGAGTCCCTAATGTGTCTAAGCAGTAGTAGCAGTTTCGCCACTTTTTGGTCGCTTTGGTACGATGAGGCAGGCGATGATGTAGCCGAGAACTGCGGGGACTATGGCCGTAGATATGGCAATTAGAATATATATGAGTCTGATGAGAGTTGGATCTGTATCGTAGTACTCTCCAACACCGCCGAGTATGCCGGCTATAATTTTGTTATCTTCACTTCGATAGAGTCTCTTTTGCATATATTTTATTAATTACTTTTATTTTAATTTCTGCGAATAATTATCTTTTCTTTTTCTATGTAGTATTCAATACATAATGCTACAGACATTTGCCATACTATATAAGCTAATATCCCTAATATGATAGAATCATCACTCTCTGAAATAACATTTACTCCATTACCAGCTAGAAATAATGCACCAAACATAGCACCACTTATAGCTCCTGCAAGTGTAATAAAAAATAATTGTGGAGTTTGTAGCTTTTGAATAAACAATGTCGTTGCTAGAGCAAGGATAAAGGAACCTACTGCACCACCAACCACAAATTCAAGGAGTGAAATACCAAAAATAGTTGAATATATAGCTGAAAAGTAGGCCAATCCATAGGCTAGTATCGAACACATTACCCAAACTAGTAACTTTAGTACAGAAACTTTGTGTTTCAATAAGAAATAAATTCCTATAATTATTCCAAATACAATACCTGGTAAAACATTTAGGTTAGTACCTTGGATTTGTATGTCGGGTATATTCTCGATAAGTACTTTGTTCAGAGAGAGTACCCCTGATAGCATGGTCAACAC
>CAYGIL010000007.1:0-6231 GCA_964349965.1 uncultured Candidatus Saccharibacteria bacterium
ATGTAAAACCATTATTTCGTATCTCCTCTTTTAAATATTTTATTAATTCTGCGCACTCGGCTGCTTCTGGTGTAGGATGTTTAAAAAACTCCACCGCATCTTTTATCGAGGCATCAAGCGGGAAAAATGATTTCTCTTCGTGATATTGGTGTCCATGTTGTGGTAATAAAATTTGAGGAAAAAATTCTTGAGGCAAGGAACCTTGATACCAGGTGTCACCATACACCCCTCCCAAATGCTGAACATATTCAATCGCCCATCCGTTGGTCTTTTCTGCCCACTTGGTCCCAGATTTCTGACTAAGCAAACTGTTAACTACTTCTTCTACTGAAACCTTTTGCTCATCAATTAATCTAATATGTAATGTGTCTTTCATAAACAAAAACAGGAATCTAGCTCCCGATCACAAAACTCGCTTTGAGGATCTGACCGAGGCTCTCGATCGTACCGACGATAGCGGCGGTCGGAATACCGAGGTAACAATCATCGTCAACGAGGAATGCCGCACCACCCGAGTTACCCTTGTCGATCTTTGCCGAAGTTATGTAATACACCTCTTCGATACCGGAGACGATGCCTTCAGTCACAGTGAGACCAGTCTTTGCCCCGATCTTTGGATAACCTAGCACGAGTAGCGAATCCCCGACTTCGACCTTCTGACATGTTCTTATTTTTTCCTTAGTTAAATTCAAAAGCGTAGTATCCTGCGGCAATACCATGTAGGCAAAATCCTGATTCTTATCGAGGATGATATTGCTATTCGATACTATAACTTTATACGAATTCCCACTCAAGAGCTCTACCTTGCATTCGTCCGGTGAGATGCCTCTACTGTTAAAGAACAAATGCTTACTGGTTACTGCTCTAACGCCCAAGCCGTTAAACTTCGCGATCGTAGCAGAACCGGATGCATTTGCGTACACTTTCTTATTCATATCCAACCAACTGCATTCGACGTGCGCTACTCTCGGACTCCATTCTTTGACGATGTCCGAAACGTCATTTGAGGAATCAGTATTTTGTTTTACCGGTATCGGGGTCTCGTCTTTTTTATTCTGCAAACTGAGAACCTGCGCTTTGAGACTTCTAATCTCTTCATCTCTCAACTCTTCTTTTAATTTTATTTCAAGTTCTTTTTGTTCTTTCTCAGCGAGAAGTTGTGATTGTTGTGCGCGTGCAAATTCTGCCGCTCGTTCCTTTTCGAGTGTGTGATTGTTCCAAGAATGAATACTCGCATACGCTATCGTGACGAAGACAACTGCAGCAAAGAGAGCGGGAACGAACATGTGCATTTTATCCTGTATGAGTTGTTTCATGCCAAATATTATATCATATTCACTTTTTATTTTTCCATTCTCGGTCCTGACGCACGAGAAGCTTGGATTTATTTTTCTGATCTAAAAGTATAGGCTCAACAACCCTTTCCATTCTCATTCCCTGAGAACCCTTTACGAGAATCATATCGTTTTCCTGCACGTAATCTTTGATAAAATCCCGAGCCTCGTAGGAATCCAAAAATTCAAATATGTTATCAGGGAACATTCCTGCTTCGAGCGCACCCTCTTTTATGCCCTTTGCCCTGTGCCCGACGACTACGAGAATATCTGCATTCTTCTCCGCGACTCTACCGACTTCTTTGTGTGCTTCGAGAGTATGACGGCCAAGCTCGAGCATATCTCCTAAAACTGCAACCCTTCTCCTGCGAGAGCCTTCGCGATTTTCGATACTGCCGAGAGTTCGAAGAGCTGATTCACATGCAAAAGGAGAAGAATTATACGTATCGTCTATAATAAGAGAATTTTTGATCCCCGTTAAGAGCCTCATACGTCCAGGAGGGACATCATATTCCTTGAGCGCATCGAGCGCAGTTAGCATCGGCAATTTTAAAGTAATCGACAACGCGATAGCCGCAAGCGAAGCATACATGTGATTCCTACCAAATACTCCTTCGATCATTACGGGGAAACTATTTCCTCCTTCGTCAACACGAAAAACTACCCCAGCCGGTATGCCGTCTTTGCTATAAAGTACGTTATCAGCAGACCCTACGATATCCGCACCTTCCTTGAATCCATAAGTCACAAAGCGTTCCCTGGTCTTTGACTTCATTGCGAGGACGTCTTCGTCGTCTGCATTTAGTACCAAGAGTCCTCCCTTTTTTAGTGTCGCTATAAGTTCGCTTTTTTCTTCGATCAAATGCCTGCGTGAATTGAAGAATTCTATATGCGCAGGAGTCTCACCAATCGCAGTTATGATAACTGCATCGGATTTGAACCAAGAAGCGGTACTACTCATATCACCCGGCTTTCCTACGCCGACTTCAAGCACGAGCCATTTCGGATATTTGTGAGAACCGACGATTAGCCAAAGTCCCTTGAGAAAATTCTTGATCCAAGTCACAGGATTATTCCATCCGTTCGGAATACCGAGTATCGTGAGTGGTAGACCGATCTCGCTATTGTAACTTTTTTCACTTTTCCTGACGTAATACATCCTAGAAAGTACAGCATACACCGCGTCCTTGGTGGAAGTCTTACCGATCGAGCCAGTTATAGCGATTATCTTTGGTTTGTATTTTGATAGAACAAGTCTAGCTTGGATTTCTAAAATATGAACTATGATTTTTTTAAAAATAAGTTTCATCTTTGTATATATCAGTGTTATCTATCAGGCGGAACTTGGTAATAATTTAGTAAAAACTTGGTAATATCGAGAAATGGGCTAACCCAGGTCTGTGCCGCATATTGTACTCCGTTTGGATTTACAGCATATAAGAAAACGATAAACTGAGGATCATATGCTGGAAAGTAACCAAAGAACGAATGCGTATTCCTATCCTCATAGTACCCACCACTGACGTTATTCGCAACTTGCGCAGTACCGGTCTTAGCAGCGACACTAAAATGTTCGAGTTTGGATTCTCCAGTATTTAGGGATTTGTCCATAACGGTAACTAGCATCCGAGTGATCTCTTCGGATGTAGTTTTTGATATTTTTGTAGGTACTGTATCATATGTAAATTCTTTAGAAGAACCGTCGTCATACTCGATACTTTTCACTAAGTGCGGAGTGACGAGAACGCCTCCGTTTGCGAGAGATGCGAGCGCACGAACGAGCTCCACAGGTGTGAGCGCGATACCCTGACCGAACGAAGCATTAGCAAACTCAAGCTCACGCGGAGAGTTCAAGTTACTAACGAGTCCGCTCGTTTCGTTTGGTAGGTCTATGCCAGTTTTATCCTTGATGCCGTAACCGAGCAAATATTCACGCAAATTTTTCCTGCCTAATTTTTGTTCGATAAACACCATACCAGTATTGAGTGACTGATTTAGCACGTCCTGCATAGTCACCCCGTCACCGCGAGCCTTCTTGTCGAAATTAAATATTTCCTTTTTCTCGACAATCACCGAACCCTTATCATTATACTTTGTATCTGCTGTCACAACCCCCGCGTTTATTCCGGCTGCCATGACGAGTGGCTTTACCACAGATCCGAATTCTAAGACATTTTCGACTAAAGGATTAGAAAAAGTAGAAGTCTTTTTAACTTTTGAAAAATCATTTGGATCAAAAGAAGGCAATACTCCGAGTGCATAGATCGATCCGTCTTTTGGATTCATGATGATACCGCCTACAGAGTCGACTCCGTACCGTTCTTTGACTTCAGCAATCTTTTTTTCAAAAGATGCCTGTACCATAGGCTCGATAGTCGTCACTACGTCACCCTCACGCCCTTCTCCGTCATTGAAAAATGTATTATTTATATTTGAAAAAACTTCTGCAAAGACATTCAAATACGGATCATTTTTGCCACGACGAAGTACTTCGTCGTATTGCCTCTCAAGCCCGTACCTTCCGCCAAGGTCATCGCCCTTGTAACCGACAAATCCGAGTGCATGAGAAGCGAGTGTTCCTCCTGGATAAAATCTCCATTTTTCTTTAAAAATATTCACGCCGGGGAGCTTGAGTGCTGTTATAGCATCTGCTTCTTCTTTGGTTAAGCGCCCGATAACGTCTTCATAAGGATCATTATCTTTGGAAGCCTTTGTTATAAATTCGTCATGATTGATCGCCTTGATAGCATTTATCTTTTGATATGCCACCTCGGCGTCAACTACTTTTATAGGATGAATAGCGAGCTTGAATCCGAGAGTTTGGGTAGCAGCAGAAACGAGCTCACCGTCTTTGCGAGTAAAGTATATCGTTCCTCGTTCGTATATATCCGAAGACGGAGTCGCGTATTGGCGGATCGCTTCGTTCCCATATACGTCACCGTGCACTACTTGTACTAAAAAAAGTTTACCCCCGAGCACAAGGGAAAAAAGCAGAATACCAAAAAGTAATATGCGGGATCTCCATACGAAACTAGATGCCATTGCTTGATTTATTAGAACCTAAGCCAACAGTATTTAGAGGTTTACGTGTAGCAAAACTCGGCTTTATTTCCTCAAATCCAAAACTCTTAGAGAGACCTACGTCGAGCGAACTCGAAAGCGAAAGATACGTGAGTTCGAGTTCACTAACTTCGTTCCCTAGTGTACGTGCTTCTGCTTCGAGGCCTCTACGTTCGACTATATTAAAAACCATATTGCCGAGGAACAACACGTAACAAAGTGCAAGAAATAAGAGTGATCCGAGCATACCGTTTAGGATCACGTGTTCGATACCGTGCTGAGTCATTTCGATACTCTGGATATGCATTTTTAATTTTGTTCCTACTTCTTTCATATTTTTATTTTATTTTTTCTATAATCCGAAGCTTCGCACTGCGAGCTCTTGGATTTTCTTTTATTTCTTCACTCTCTGGCACAATCACTTTCTTATTTATTACTACTGCCACACCTTCCTTTTGCTTCTTTATATAAAATCTTTTCACTATCCTGTCTTCTAAACTATGAAAACTGATGACTGACAACCTACCGCCCACTTTTAATGATTCAAATCCTTTCATGAGACCTTCTTCGATCTTGCGAAGTTCGTCATTGACTGCGATACGTATCGCCTGAAAGGTGCGTGTTGCAAAATGAACTCTTCCTCGCCGATACACTGCCGGTACTGCATGTTCGATCACTTGCACTAAGTCAAAAGTCGTATCTATCGGTGCAAGTGCTCGTGCCTGAATGATCGCTTTTGCGATACGCTTTGCAAATTTCTCTTCGCCGTATCCCCTCACGATCTCCGTGAGACTCTCTTCACTCCATTCGTTTACCACATCATGTGCAGTCAAGTCTTCCAAAGAAGGATGCTCTTTCATCGTCATAACGAGAGGCTCGTCTTTCTTAAAAGAAAATCCCCTTCCTGAAGTTTCAAGCTGATCAGACGAAAGCCCTAGATCGAAAACGATTCCATCCACAGCCTCGATCCCTTCCTTTAAGAGTGCGGTATCTATCTCGCTAAAATTCGTATTATGAAAAGAAATATTACACGTCTCAAAGGTATCATGCGCCCTCGCCCAGGTTCCAGCATCATTGTCGATCGCGACCACCCGTACGTGCTTGTGACGTTTGCATATCTCCCTCGTGTGTCCACCGCCACCGAACGTAGCATCTACAACAACCAAATCCTTAACCGGTTTCCCTGCTAGGTTTAGCCCATCTATCGCTTCTTGTAAAAGAACTGTCTTGTGAACGCTGTCCTTACTCATGGCTATTTCCGAGCTTTTCCGCTAACTGTTCTGCTCGCTTTTCCATCACGTCTTTCTGCTCATTCCACGCCTTTTCATTCCAAACTTCCACTCTATCCTCTACTCCTATTATCGTTGCCGTATTCTTCAAACCGATCCGATCTTTCAGAAATTCTGGTATCAAAATCCTTCCGATTGAATCCACTTCTACCTCAGCTGCCCTACCGAACATGTACCTATTAAAACTTCGCTGATCTGCCTTTAGAAAGGAAAGTTCTGACTCAGATCCAGAAAGCTTGCGACTCACCTTCTTCCATTCCTTTTCAGTAAAGATAAACAAACACTGCTCAAGCCCGGGAGTGATGATGATCTTTTTGCCGAGTTCCTTACGGAACTTTGACGGCAAAGACATCCGATTCTTTTCATCAATTGTATGAATATATTCTCCGATCAACATATACTTGTCTCCCGCAGGACTTTTTATTTTTCCCACTTTTTCCCACTTGATATACATTATATTCCACTTAGGAAATATCGCTAGTGTTTTTCTGTGGATAACTAGAGTAATCTCTTTAAAAAGATCTTGACTTTACGGTGATTCGTGTTAT
>CAYGIL010000007.1:6331-10474 GCA_964349965.1 uncultured Candidatus Saccharibacteria bacterium
CGCTTTGCGCCAAAAAAAACGCACCCGAGATCAATCTGATCCGGGGCTTTTTAGTTGTTGACATTTTATGCCTGATGTGTTATATAAAACTCCTGGCTTTACCTAGAGCCCCCGTTAGCCTCGGGTCGTTCCCTTGAGGCTAACGGGTGGTGCGGCTCCGATTAGGTAAGGCCAATGAGGCGGGTGCCTTAGTATGTGTCCAAATTTTTTTCTACGAGTGAGGGAAAGTAGAAAAAAATTTGTTGATCGACTAAGGCACCCGCCCGCCGGAGGGGACGGATTCCCCACATCGAATACCACTTAGGATATACTCCAAGTGGTGTTTTTATTTTTACAAGAATTCTTATTCTAAATTCCTCGGCTTCATAAGTGGGAACAATTGCGTCTCTCGGAGCGGCTTATCAGCAAGGATTGAAAAAAGTCGTTCGCCAAATCCGAATCCACAAGTTGGCGGCATGCCATATTCGAGCATTTCCACAAACTCGTCATCAGTCATCATAGCCTCGGTATCCCCTTTCTCAAGCAATTTCTTTTGTGCCTCAAATCTATCTTTCTGATCAATCGGATCATTTAACTCTGAGTATCCGTTGCCTACTTCACTTCCTGCAATAAGAGGCTGGAACCTTTCAGTTACACCAGGATTATCTGGGCTTACTTTTGAAAGTGGCGCAACGAGTACAGGATGATGTATGAGAAATGCAGGACCAGAAATTTTCTTACGGCAGTATTTCCAAAGTGAGTCAGTGAGGCGTTCTTTATTGTTGCCGTCATACTTTACACCGAGCTCGTCGAGCTTTTTTTGCATTTCTTCACTTGTTGCAGTAAGCACGTCAATGCCAGTCATTTCTTTTATCTTTGGAACATACTCGATGATCTCCCATTCCTCTCCGAGATCAAATGTATGGCCATGTGAGGTAAATTTTGTAGTACCAAATACTTCTTCTGCAATTTTTATATAAAGTTCACGCACCAACTCCATTCCATCTTTGTAATTTGCATAGCCCCAGTAAAACTCCATATTAGTAAATTCTTGAGCATGTTCGGGGCTCGTACCTTCGTTTCTGTATGCTCTTCCGATTTCAAAGGTCTTAGGAAACCCAGCTGCCATGAGGCGTTTTTGCCAAAGTTCCCCGATAGAAATACGGAGATATACGTCGAGATCATAATCGTTGTGATGAGTTTTAAACGGAGTGGCTTCCGCTCCGCCAGTCGTCGTCTCAAGGGTCGGGGTTTCAACCTCCAGAAAACCTTTTTCCTTCATAAAGTTGCGGGTAACATCCCAGAATTTTGACTTCTTGATAAAGAGATCTCGAAGATCATCATTCATTAAAATATCTAAATAGCGCTTGCGGTATCGTTCCTCGACATCAGTCAGTCCATGCCATTTCTCCGGAAGCGGACGCAGGCTTTTGGAGAGCATCCGCCAGTCTTTGGCCTCTAATGTCTTTTCTCCTCTATTTGTTGTAAAAAAAGTACCCTGTAATTCTACAAAGTCCCCAATATCAACGACCTCATTCCAAAAATTTAATTTATCATCACCGATGATATCTTTTTTCAGCAATCCTTGAAAGGTCGCAGTGCCATCATTTAAAGTTATAAAAACAATCGCACCTTGCCCACGAATAGACATAATTCTTCCGGCAATCCACTTACTATCTTTATTTTTCTCGAGAGCCTCAAAATTTAGAACTGCATCTTTCAAATATATTTCTCTTTCTGCGTTTGCTGGATACGGATTTATACCTCTTTCTTCTAAGAGTTTAAGTTTGCTTATCCGAGCGCTTCTGATTTCATCAAGTGATGACATTCGAATATTTTAAAACAGTTTTTAGAAATAAGCTAGGAAACACTAATGATTTTATAATTGATAGTACCGCTTGGAGCGTTCATGGAGATATTGTCACCCTTCTTGTGTCCAAACAGAGCTACGCCTAGCGGAGATTTGTAGGAGATCTTACCGAGAGCCATGTTTGCCTCTTCTGATCCTACGATCATATACGTCTTTGTGCCTGTGGCACCTTCACGCTCTACGGAAACAGTAGAACCGATACCTACTACGTCACTGCTGTGATTCGGTACGATATGAGAGGACTGCAAAATCTGCTCGATCTTAGATATACGCTCTTCAAGCTTCATCTGATCCTCACGGGTCTGATGATACTCCGCGTTTTCCTTTAAGTCGCCGAGAGACTTGGCGTACTCTAAACCTTCAAGAATTTTCTTTCTTTTAGGACCCTTCAAGTCTTCGAGCTCGATTTCTAATTCTTTCCTCTTCTCTTCTGTTATATAGTCTATTACTTCATCTGACATGCATTTAATATTACCGTTTTTTACAAAAAAGTCAATGAATTAAAGTTAAAAATGATACACACGGATGAACTTGTAAAAATACTATTTATGTGATATTATCTTCTGATATGTCAAAGGTAATAATCGAAGTCAAGAAAAACCCGAACGAAAACAACGCGAGTGTACTCCGCCGTTTTTCACGTCGTATTCAGGAATCCGGCATAATCCGACACGTCAAAGGCAGCCGATACAGCATCCGCAAAGAATCAAAACTCAAAGTAAAAAAGGGCGCACTCAAGAAGATCGAACGCCGACGCGAGATCGAACACTTGAAAAAAATGGGTAAGATGAAATAATCCGCCTCTCTGGCGGATTTTCGCTATAAAGTGACCTAACATGCAAGACTTTACTCCAATAAAAGACGATATCTTAGGAAAAGACTATATTTTATCGCTCGCTTTTGTCAGTAGCAAAAAATCTCAAGAGGTAAACAGAACGTACCGAAAAAAGGACCGCCCAACGAACGTCCTCTCTTTTGCATTTGATAAAAAAAATGGCGAACTGCTTCTCTGTAAACCAGTCATCAGAGAAGAAGCGAAAAAACTCGGTAAAACTTTCGACGCGTGGCTCACATTTTTAGTTATACACGGTCTACTTCATTTGAAGGGAATGGATCACAGTGCTACAATGGAAAGAGCAGAAAAAAAATACTCTGCGCAATATATTTATTTTGATGATCAGGAACATAACAGTGGGAATCGACATAGGATCCTCCACAACGCGAGTCGTGGTAGGAGAATATCTAAAGGGAGACAAAAATCCTAAAGTTATCGGCGTTGGTGAGAGTAACTCCATAGGTGTACGTAGAGGATACATCGTCGATCCAAATTCCGCTCTCGCCTCTCTCAAGCAGGCAGTCAGCCTGGCAGAAAAGTCTGCTGGGGTCAAGATCAAGCGCGCGTTTGTAACAGTGAGCGGTATCAGCCTCCGTAGCGAAAACATGACCGGCGGTACAGTAGTCTCCAAAGCAAACGGCGAAGTTACAAACCTCGATATAAACAAAGTACTAGAAGACTGTGAAGACAACCTAAGACTAACCAATAAGCGAGTCGTGCAGGTTTATCCAGTGTCTTTCAAGCTCGACGGCAAAGATGTTTTTGGTAGGATCGAGGGCATGCGAGGAACCAAACTCGAAGCAAAAGCTCTCTTTGTGACCTATTCGGTGCAACACCTGGAAGACTTGATTGGAGTGATAGCTCGCGCAGGTATCGAGACTCTCGACGTCATCGCAGCGCCAGTAAGCATCGCAAATATCATACTCACAGATAAACAAAAAATAGTCGGGGTAGCGCTTGTCGACATAGGATCAGAAACTACTTCCCTTTCAGTATTTGAAAATGGTTCACTCATCTCGATACACACCTTCGGCATCGGATCAAACGACATCACAAATGATATTGCACTCGGATTCAAGATCCCGCTCGAAAAAGCGGAGACACTCAAAATAGGAAACGTCACCGATGATGAATTCCCGAAACGGAAACTAGACGAAATCATCGAAGCACGACTCTGCGACATTTTTGAATACATCGAAAATTATTTAAAAAAGATGAAAAGAGCAGAACTTCTCCCAGCCGGTATCGTATTCGTCGGCGGAGGTGCAAATACACCAGGACTCGTGGAATTATCCAAATCAATTCTAAAACTTCCTTCGATCGTAGGAAACACAGAGCTTTTTGGAAACAATAAAACGAAACTTCGAGATCCTGCTTGGTTTACAGTGCTCTCTCTCATCATTTCTGGCAAAAGTAGTGCTGGACGCAGTGAGAATTCTCTAGCAAATGTACTCAAAGA
>CAYGIL010000007.1:10574-14177 GCA_964349965.1 uncultured Candidatus Saccharibacteria bacterium
TTATGCCAAAAGTAAACCAAGTCATAGAAACCTTCGCTCGTATTATGGTCATCGGGGTAGGTGGATCCGGAAAAAACGCAATCAATCACATGATAAACTCCAAAGTGAAAGGAGTGTCATTCATCTGTATGAATACTGATACGCAAGACTTGCATCACTCACTCGCAGAGAAAAAGATTCACATAGGAAAAAACCTAACAAAAGGATTGGGTGCCGGCATGGATCCAGAAATCGGCAAAAAGGCAGCAGAAGAAACAAAATCTGAAATTCAAGACGTCATAAAGGGCGCAGATATGATATTCATCGCCTGCGGTATGGGAGGCGGTACTGGTACTGGTGCATCTCCGATAGTTGCTCGTGCAGCCAAAGAACAAGGCATACTCACGATCGGTGTTGTCACTAAACCGTTCTTCTTTGAAGGCAATCACCGCATGCGTCTCGCAGAACAAGGTATCAGTGAGCTCGCAAAGGAAGTCGACGCGATCATCATCATCCCAAATGATAAACTACTCCAACTCGCTGATGCGAATACGAATTTTAAATCTGCATTCGCAAACGCCGACGAGGTTCTCCGACAAGCAGTAGAAGGTATTTCCGACCTTATTACCACACCCGGAATCATAAACGTAGACTTTGCGGATATCAAAGCCGTGATGTCAAATGCTGGGAGCGCACTCATGGGTATCGGGAGTGCTTCAGGTGAAAAGCGTGCAGAAAAAGCGGCCCTTGGCGCAATCAATTCGCCTCTACTCGAAGTTTCGATCCACGGTGCAAAGGGCGTACTCTTTGCCATCTCAGGTGGTGACGACCTAACAATCCACGAAATCCAAGAAGCAGCAAAAATCATCACAGAGTCGATCGACAAAGACGCAAAGGTTATATTCGGAACTATTCATGATGACAAACTCAAAAAAGGTGAAATCAAAGTAACTGTTATCGCGACGAGCTTCCCTTCGGACATGCCTCGCAAAACTCTCTTTGCCGGAGCGACTGAAACAAAGCAACCACAACAGCAGTCACAGCCTGCGCTGGTGAAAGACGAGACTCCTGCGATAGTAAAGAAAGAAATCCATAATACAATACAGCAGCAGCAAAATACTCCAAAGAACGATTTTATAAAAAAGCCTCCGACAGTTGTAGAAGACATCATAGATGATGATAACAATGACGACTGGAGTGCTGTACCAGCCTTTCTCCGAAGAAAAAAGAACTAGTTTTCAAAATATGATATAATCAGTCGTATGACTTATGATTTGATCATTATTGGCGGTGGGCCAGCAGGAACTGCGGGTGCTGTATATGCTGCCCGAAAAAGACTGAAGACGCTATTTGTGACCAGCGAATGGGGCGGCCAAAGCGTCGTCTCAGAGCAGATCTACAACTGGATCGGTACGACATCCCTCTCCGGAAACGACCTCGCGCAAAACTTTAAGAAGCACGTCCTCGCTAACAGCAACAAGGAAGACCCGAATTCAACACTCGAAGTAAAAGAAGGAGAAAAAGTAGTTAGTATAGAAAAAAAGGGTGAAGAATTTTCTGTAAAACTAGCAAAGGGTGACGAATTTTTGACCAAGACAGTCCTCGTAGCTAGCGGCAGTGGCCGAAGAAAACTCGAAGCCAAGAATGCTGACCGCCTCGAACACAAGGGGCTCACCTACTGCGCGTCTTGCGACGGTCCGCTTTTTGCTGACATGGACGTCGTCGTAATGGGCGGTGGAAATGCAGGATTCGAGACTGCAGCGCAGCTACTCGCTTATTGCAAATCTGTCACTCTCTTGAACCGAAGTGACGTATTCCGTGCAGACGAAATCACTGTCGAAAAGGTGCTCAAAAATCCAAAAATGACAGCGATAAAAAATGCAGAAATCCTCGAGGTAACGGGTGAGAAATTTGTAGATGGAATAATTTATAAAGACACCAAAACCGGCGAACAAAAGACTCTCGCAGTTTCGGCTGTGTTTGTCGAGATCGGACAAATACCAAACACTGACTTTGCAAAGACACTTGTACCTGTTGATGAAATCGGTAGAATCAAGATAAATACTTTAACTCAGAAAACCGAAATCCCAGGTATCTGGGCAGCCGGAGACTGCACGAACGTCCTCTATCATCAGAACAATATTGCAGCCGGCGACGCAGTCCGAGCCCTCGAAGACCTTTACCTCTACATACATGCAAGATAAATAATACTAATATGAAAAAGTCATACATTGTAGTCTCGCTTTGTATTATCTTTTTCTTATCATTGTTTATATTTGAGAAAATAAACCTCACTACGGCAGACATAGGTCGGCATATCGAAAACGGTAAACTCCTCGTTCACGGGGGTGAGGGTATCTCACGCTCTGCACTCCTCCATACGAATTTCTTTTCTTTTACGCACCCCGAATTCCCTTTTGTAAATCATCACTGGGGTAGCGGAATAATTTTTTATACTATATACATCGTACTAGGATTCTTTGGATTATCACTCCTGTACTCCGGGCTCATCATAGCAACAGTACTTATACTATTCTATCTATTCAAAGACCGACTACCGCTTTGGGTTTCTATACCGACCACACTTGCACTCATCCCGCTCATAGCAGACCGGATCGAAGTACGCCCGGAGGGATTTAGTTATCTCTTTATTTCATCCACTATCGCCCTCTTGTACGCATACCGACAAGGACACTTGAATCAAAGATGGCTGTATGCGATCCCTGTAATTTCGCTCTTTTTCGTAAACATGCACATATACTTCATACTGATGCCCTGCATCGTAGGAGCTTTTTTATTTGAAACACTTGCACAGAGGGATTTTAAGAAAAGTAAACACCTCGTGATCGCTCTCATTGCGAGTACGCTCGCACTTTTCATAAATCCGTATGGACCGAAAGGAGTGCTTTATCCTTTGACGATATTTCAAAATTACGGATACCTTGTCGTCGAGAATCAATCAATACCCTTCCTCATAAAATACGGGATCGCAAATCCAAATTTCTTCTGGTGGAAACTCGTAACTGCGCTCATGTTATCCCTTGGTTTTATACTGTTCATCAAACATCGTAAATCCTTCCCCGTCGCACTCTTTGGCATCGCACTCGTTTTCGCAGTACTTAGCTTCTCTCAAATCAGACACTTTGCACTCTACGGAATAGCACTAATGCCGTTTTTCCTGCATGGAGCATACCTACTATACAAACCACCGATATCAAAAGAAAGCAAAGAAAATCACATAATAGCTTCCACAATAACAACTATCCTCCTCATCATCATAATCCTTATTCACTTTAGTCCGAATCTGCCTTGGAGCAGAGACTGGGGCTTTGGACTAAAATCAGATGTGAATAGCTCGATCGAATTTTTTAAAAAAGAAAACTTACGAGGCCCAATCTTTTCAAATTATGACATTGGTGGATACCTGATTTTTCACACATATCCAAAAGAAAAAATCTTTGTAGACAACAGGCCCGAAGCATACCCCGCGGAATTTTTCGAAAAAGTCTACAAACCTATACAAGAAAACAGCGAGACCTGGAAAGAAGAATTAGAAAAACAAAATTTTAATGTCATTTACTTTTATCGTCATGACCTGACCCCCTGGGCACAAAAATTCCTCAT
>CAYGIL010000008.1:0-13382 GCA_964349965.1 uncultured Candidatus Saccharibacteria bacterium
AAAAGTATATTTTCGTGATATTATCTAATTGATGTGGTAGCCAAGTGGTAAGGCATATCTCCGCAAGGGATAATCGTAGGTTCAATTCCTATCCACATCTCCATGAAAGTACAAGAATTTATACAAAAAAGATTAAATGATCTTAAAGTTAATCTAGAAGTAAAACCTTTAAAATCTGAAATAGAACTTGCGGATTTTATTTTCAAAACTCTCATGTCCAAGAAATTCAGGAAGTTTGCAGTCACTCCTGATTATATACCCCATATTCATGAGGCAATAGAAAAAAGTATCAAAAATAATTTACCGATAAAGTTACTTTTTCCGTTTGGTGGGTATAAACTATGGCGACTCGAAGAAAGTCCGGAGGCAGATTGGGCAGAATTTTTTAGCTTGATGTATTTTGCAAAATGGGTGAAGCCTGTAGCAGAGGTATACAAACCTGGAATAGAATTCGACTTTAGTTCAGATGAAATTATCGTTGAGCGTATGAACAATATTCCCAAGGCTGATACAGAAAGTTACGCGAAGAGTTTTAATATGATTATAGATTTTCTCAAAGAATATATTCCAGCAAATATAAAGTTTTCCCTGACCCCAGTAAGGTTATATTATCCTCCAGACGAATTTGAGAAAGATTTGAAAGAGAAGATTGCATTAATGGAGACAGAGCTTGGTGGACTTCCTACATTGGATGATCGCCACAGAAGAATGGTTGAGTTGAATGTTAAATTAAAACTCGATCAAGATAAAGATCCTTTGTGGAGAGAAAAAGTAGAATTAATACACCAAGCATACTATACAGTTCCAAAAAGGCGTGCGTATAACCGTGCGAAGGAAAAGATTATAGTCTTTTGTATGAAAATGGAAAATTGTATACCTATTGGAACTACCAAAACTTCTGTAGCAAAATTCTGGCCAGGTGCAGGAGCATTAAAGAAAATAGACGACAGTTTTTTAGAATGTGTACTTTCTCCGAATCAATTGGAAACCCTTCAGTTTACCAAAGAAGATATATCTATTGACGGTTTAATTGGTAAAAACTTTAAAACCATACGTATATGGATATAAAAATACTTCTCGGGGGAATTGCGGCGGTGTTGGCTTTCGTGAGTTCTTTTATTTATATCCGAGATATTTTTCGAGGTAACTCAAAGCCGCATACGTATACTTGGCTTATCTGGGCTATCGTTACCTGGATTGCATTCCTCGGGCAGTTAGTTTCCGGCGGTGGGCCGGGTGCGTGGGCGACGGGAGCATCAGCGATCCTCACGACTTTTACACTTTTTCTTTCCCTCAACGGAAATTATGGAACAAAAGATATTACAAAGTTTGATACAGTGTGTCTGGTTTTGGCGATCGGTTCTATATTGCCGTGGCTTTTAGTGGATAACATTCTGTGGTCCGTGATACTAGCATCTTTGATCGACGTGATAGGATTTTTCCCAACGATGCGTAAAACGTGGCATGTACCGATGAGTGAATCCCTCGAATCAATGTGGGTTGATTTTGTAAAGCATTCACTGTCTATCATGTCGATGCGAAGTTATTCGTTGATAACTTGGCTTTACCCTGCGGCGGTGCTTTTAACAAAAGTTATTATTATTGGGGAGATTGTTTATCTGCGGAAGGTTAAACATAAAGTCTAGCCTTTCTATTCTCCACAAAAGGTGTATACTATAGAAAGTAGAGTGCGTGATTAGTCGGCGCACTTTTTGATCAATTATTATTTTAATTTTGAATATTATGGACGAACAAGAAGAAAAATGTGAACACTGTGGAATGCCTATGAGTCAGTGTACTTGTAACAAGGAAGGTGGTACAGACGCAGGTGCAGCACCTGAGGGTGCGGCTGAAGGCGCAGTAGGAGGCGACATGCCCCCGCAGCAATAAGAGTTTAAAAAGCTCACAAATAAAAAAGCCCCCATGGGGGCTTTTTTGATTATTGAGTATTTATTTAATCTGTGGTATTGTAATGAATGAAAAACGCAAGGATATTTGGCCGTTGAGCATTGTGGGATGCTCGGCGGCCGTTTTTTATTTTTATTCTTCAAAAAGCTTTGGCTTGTCGACTTTGAGTAGAGCGAGTTCAGGCGAAGCACCGGAGATTTTTAGTACATCTTTATCTATTTTTTTAAGTTCTTTGTTCGACGCATTGTAGTGATTCACGACAGTGCCCAGTGCGTTTCCGAGTTTTGCGTGATACTCATCATAAGACTTCAAATGCCGGCCGAGGTCTTCGACTTTCTTTATTATTTCTTTGGCAGATTCTTCTATTTGCAGAGCTTTGAGCCCCTGGAGGACAGTTTGTAAATATGCGAGGAAGGAGGTCGGGGAAGTAATGATGACTTTGTATTTACCGGCGGCGCGCTGGATCAAGTTTTCATTTTCTTCTGAAGCCGATGCGCCCACCTTGTTTGTGAGGAGGTCATAATAGATAGCCTCGTGAGGGATAAACATAAATGCAAAGTCAGTTGTACCGTTTGTTGGTTGAATGTATTTGGCAGTTTCGACTATTCTGTTTTTTAGATCATTTACAAATACTGTTTCTAGTCGCTTCTTGTCGGATGGATTTATCTCTTCTACCATTCTGTTGTAGTTTTCCAGAGAGAATTTGGAGTCTATCGGAATTATTTTATCTTTCACAAAGACTGCCGCATCTACGATGACGTCGTTATCAAACGCATACTGCATCTGGTAGCTCCCTGGCGGCAAAACGTTTTTCAAAACAGTTTCTAAGTAATATTCGCCTAGTATGCCACGCTGCTTTGGATTTTTCAAAATGTTTTCGAGGCTTTGGAGCTGATCAGCAAAGGATATGACTTGCTTGTTAGTTTCATCCAGCCGGGTGAGGCGTTCGGTAACGTCGCGAATGATTTTATTAGATTCCGAAGAGTGGAATTTTAAACTTTCATTGACTTGCTTGTGTGACTCACCGATCTTGTTATCAACCGTACGCGAGAGTTCATTGATCTGCGTGAGGATGAGGTTGAGCCCGACGTCGTCAGTTTTCTCCTCTTTGCGGCCAAGCAAAAAGTACGCAGCCACTCCGCCCCCTAAAATTCCTAAAATTATAAATCCGATGTTTTCCATAAATCTAATATTACCTTAATTAAGCAGTTTTTCGTAATACCTTAAATCTCAGGGTTTTTTCGTAATAATCTCTTAAGTTCGAGGCTAAATCAGTGATGATGAGGACAATCTTCTTATTCTCATTATCCACAAAAGGTTTGATATTTATAGGGCTATAAGTAAAGTGACTGCTCAGTGTTTTTGATAAATGTGAAAATAAAGTTAAAGTTCTATTTTCTATTTGCAAGCATTGTTCTGAATTTCCCCAGAGCATCTCTTGTCTTTGTAGGGCTGCTGAAGTTTCCCATGAGGAAGGATGATCCTTATTTTTTAAAGCACGTAAATGAAGTCCTTCGATAAACTCTTGGCCTACTAAGGCCTTAGATTTTTTTTCTTCCACTCTAAAGGCACCATCCTTATAAAGTAAATCGTTCTTTGATTGTTCAAGCATGATCGCACCTTGCGGAACAATCTTATATTCTATAGGCCACTCCTCCTCACCTACATGAATCATTTGATTAAGGGGGTTGGGATTACTTTTAAGGATCTCTGCTGCTTTATCTGTGTCTCGGTAGTACTCTTTCAAGACAGCTTCCTGATGTTCTTTGCGAATCCAATTGAATTTTGGGTTATTGTATTCTTTGACAGCAACTTTAAAACCATCTTCATTTTTTACTGATGAAACTGAAGAATCATCCCCATGAGCAATGTGAGGATCGACCTTACCAATTTTATGTATTAAATCCCATTCGTTTTCCATATAATTATTTCCCTAAATAATGCTTCAATGTATAAATCCAATCCTCGTCTGCGATGTCGCTTGATTCTTTTTGACCTAGGAGCCATTCGAGATAGCCAGGATCGAGGGTTGCGACTTCTTCGACTTTTTTACCTGCGTGCTTTCCGAAACTGAAAGATCGAAAAAGGGAAGGACGTGAAGAGATCTCGATCATTTTTTCTATTGCCTCTGCTTCGCTGATGTTTTCTTCGGCCATTATTTTCTTGAGTAGTCGGTGGTAGAGCTGCTCCATCACGAGTACGTCACCGAGCGCGTCGTGGGCAGTCGCTTCGATCTCTATGCCGAGAGCGTATCGCAAGAACTGCAAGTTATGTTTCGCTAGTTTTCCTTCTCGGTCTAGGTAGCGTGCGACCCGTAGGGTGCAGATCGTATTTTTCGGTACGATGCCTTCTTTTTTGATCATGCCAAAATCGAAGCACATGTTGTGCGCTACAAGGACAGAATCCATATCTTCGAATAATTCTTTGATTTTTTGAAAGTTCTCTGAGTCAACGAAGGCTGGTCGGTCTTCGACCATGTGATTTGAGATATGATGCACGGCTGAAGCTTCTGCGGGTATCGGGATAGGTGGTTTATAAGTCTCTGTAAAGATCTCAGTATTTTCTCCATCCTCGATTTTGTATGCTATTTGACATAAATAATCATTTTCCCCGATCCCGGTTGTTTCTGTGTCGAAAAAGATGATTTTCTTTGCTCTACTCATATCTGGCTATTTTAGCATATTTTTGGTATGATGAGAGCATCAGGTATATTAAATTTCCCGCGCTTGACCCTTCCCTTCGGGTGGGACCCTCGCGTCGAAAAATTTAACATATCTGATGCTTAACATGCTACATGAACAAATAAAAAACAGTATCAAAGAAGCCATGATGGCGAAAGATGCGATACGTCTCGAGACGCTTCGGGGTATGAGTGCAGCTTTTACTAACGAACTTGTTTCTAAGAATCGCAAGCCAAATGAAATGTTAAATGACGAGGAAGCCCTCGCAGTTATCACCCGCCTCGCCAAGCAGCGCAAGGACTCGATTGACCAATTCAAAAAAGGGAATCGTGATGACTTGGTACAGGCAGAGGAAGCGCAGCTCGCAATCCTTTCGACATATTTGCCTAAACTCATGGAGCGTGACGAAGTCGAAAAAATAGCAAAAGCAAAAAAGGAAGAGCTTGGTATCACCGATCCGACCAAGAAGGGCATGCTTATGTCTGCACTTATGAAGGACTTGAAAGGTAAGGCTGACGGTATGGTGGTCAAGGAAGCAGTTGACGCATTATTTTAATATGGAAAATGAAGTAAAAAATTTAGGCTTAACGTTAGTTACGCATAGTGGTTCTTTTCATGCAGATGATATTTTTGCATCGGCGACTTTGGCGCTTCTCTTTGAGCGCGACGGAAAAAATTTCAAAATTATTCGAAGCCGTGATCTTGAAGTTATAAAAGCGGCTAATTACGTATACGATGTAGGGTTTATTCATGATGAAGCGACTAATCGGTTTGATCATCATCAGCAGGGTGGTGCCGGCAAGGGTAAGTACGGCATGGAGTATTCATCTTTTGGCCTTATTTGGAAAAAGTATGGTGTGGATTTGTGCGGAAGTGAGAAAGTAGCAGATATTATCGACAAAAGGCTAGTCTCTCCGGTAGACGCGGGGGACAACGGTACAGATCTCGTCACAAACAAGTACGAAATATCGCAGTATGTGATACAAAACTTTTTCTCCTCCATGCAGCCAACTTGGAAAGAAGAAAATTTAAATTACGATGAGCAATTTATGAAGTGTGTGGTGATCGCGAAAGAGCTTCTTTTGCGCGAGATTGCAAATGCACGAGATTTCGTATTAGCGGAAGAAAGCGTACTTAAGATTTATAATGATACGACAGATAAAAGACTGATCGTTCTTGATGATAATTATCCTTGCGAGCGTATTTTGGTGAATTTTACGGAACCACTTTTCATAGTTTATCCTCGGAATGACGGTACCTGGGCGGTAAAGGGAGTACCACAAAGTTCACAGAGTTTTATGAGTCGCAAGAAGTTACCTGAAGCTTGGGGAGCCCTTGTGAACGAAGAATTGCAAAAAGTAACCGGTGTGAGCGATGCTGTATTTTGTCATCGCGCACTTTTCCTCGCAGTTGCAAAATCAAAAGAAGGCGCACTTAAGCTCGCAGAATTAGCTTTACAAAATCCCTAGGCAATACCTAGGGAAATATCTATGCCATTTATCGATGAAATAACAATACATGCAGCAGCCGGTCGCGGAGGCGACGGCGTTGTGCGCTGGCGCCAGGAAAAATTTATCCCCAAGGGCGGTCCGTCAGGAGGTGATGCCGGCCGTGGTGGAGACTTTTACGTGCGTGGCGTACGAGACATTCATATACTCTCGAAATACAAAGCAAAAAAAAGCTTTGCGGCACTTCGTGGTGAAGACGGAGGCAAGAAAAGTCTGCATGGCAAAAACGGTGAGGATTTTATCTTAGATTTACCACTTGGTTCTATAATCAAAAATATCGCGACCGGAGATACTTGGCAGCTTCGCAAGGAGGGTGAGACGATAATGCTTTTAAAGGGGGGTTACGGAGGTTTCGGCAATGAGCATTTTAAGAGCTCTACTAATACAACTCCACAACAGTTTCGTGAAGGCGCCCTGGGTGAGGAGGGTGATTTTCATATAGAGTTAGAATTATTTGCAGATATTGGTTTGATCGGACTGCCGAATGCCGGCAAGTCATCTCTACTAAACACTCTCACAAATGCTGAAGCCAAAGTAGCTGATTATGCTTTTACTACGCTCGATCCAAACCTCGGGGATTTTTATAAATACATAATCGCCGACATACCTGGAGTTATCGAAGGAGCTTCGGAGGGTAAAGGTCTCGGAGTAAAATTCTTGCGTCATATCAAACGTACCAAAATGCTTGCACATCTCGTTTCATTTGAGAATGGTAATCCAGGAAGTGGAACTACCATGCTGAAACGTTATAAAGAAATTCGTAAAGAACTAGCGGCATACGATAAAAAGTTAAAACTCGGCGATGAAGGACTTTCCCAAAAGGAAGAGATCATAATATTAACAAAGAGTGACGTTGTGCCGGATAAAAAAACAGTTGCAAAAAGAGTTGCAGAGTTTAAAAAGATCCGAAAGAATGTTTTTGCTGTTTCTTTGTATGATGATGTAGGAGTTAAAAAATTGCAGGATAACCTCATAAAACTACTTCGAAAAAACATTGCAAAATAAGATTTTTCTGGTAATATATTCTTATTATGGCAAAAATCATACTAAGGATAAAAAGTGTTTTTCGGGCGTATAAAAAATATATTCTAATCGGCGTACCTGTATTAATCTTGGCGCTTGTTTTTGTATTTTGGGGAAATGGAGATAGCTCCGAGGCATACACGGTAACACGAACGAACGTAGAGCAGTCAGTTGTACTTTCGGGTGAAGTCCGAACGAGCGACAAGGCTGACTTAGGGTTTGCTTCTTCAGGACGTATAGCTCGTATCAACGTGGCAAATAATCAAAAAGTAGTAGAGGGGCAAGCATTGGCGCAGCTCGAGATCGGAGACCTCGTTGCTGATTTGCGTATCAAGGAAGCAAACTTAAGAGCAGCAAATTCCGGACTCGAAGCTGCCAAGAAAGAACTCGAAGAAGTAACAACTGAAGAAAATACAAAAGTTGAAAGTGCTTATCGTACTTTGTTGTCAGAAGATCTCGAACTTACTCCGGACGTAGATTCGTATGACGTTGATCCTCCTACACTGACAGGGATATATGAAGGTGCTGAAGGCAGGTATAAGGTTACAATCGAAGAGAACCTCGCTACGCTAGACTTCATGGTTCGAACTTTCGGTTTAGAAAAAACAGAGAAACCAATAAAGAAGGAAGCAGCCACACCTTTCGGCACAAAGGGGTTGTATATATCTTTCCCTGATGAAGTTTCGGATTATGACGATACTACTTGGTACGTTGATATACCAAACAGAGCGACTACTTCGTATGTTACAAATTACAATGCATACAACGAGGCAAAGAAACGTCGGGATGTAGCTATAGAGCAAGCTCGGGCAAAATATGACAAGCTCCTTGCTGAAGGTAAAGATAGCAATACGACCGTGGCCGAAGCAGAGGTGCAAAAAATACAAGCAGAAATACGAAAGAATACTATTTACGCTCCCTTTAACGGCATAGTAACCAATATCGAACTCGAAGTTGGTGAAAACGCATCCACTGGTGAACGGGTTATTTCAGTGCTTGGTGAGAAGAAGCTCGAAGTTGTGCTTCAGGTTTCTGAGCTTGATGTTTCTAGACTAGTTCCTGGAACAGTTGTGAAAGTTGCGCTTGATGCATTTCCAAATGAGACTTTTGATGGTTCTCTCACGACGATAAATTCTCGCGAAACAGAGATCGAAGGTGTCCCAGTATACGAGGCGTTTGTAGAGCTCGTAGGGGATCCACGAATCAAGACAGGCATGAGTGCCAAAGGCACCATAGTGCTTTCTTCGAAACAAGGCGTGATAGCAATTCCGAGCTATCTTATCCTTAAAGAGGGCGACTCAAGTACTGTAGAAGTTATCTCAGAAACAGGTAAAAAGGAAACAAGACAAGTAACTCTCGGTCTCGTGGGTAGTGACAGCATGGTAGAAGTGATCTCAGGACTCAGTGTTGGTGACAAAGTGCTTGGTATTGTAAAGAAATAATAATGCAAAAGAAAAATTCTAAGGCTAGAATGCGTGATACACTTTCTGTCGGTTGGTTTTTGGCAAAGAGACAGATAAAAGGATCCAACAAGTCCACGACTTTTCTTATTGTCTTTATTATGACTTTAACGTTTCTGAACCTCGTCGTAGTCTCAGGTATTTTGATCGGACTTATCGAGGGCGGTAATCGTGCAAACAAAGAACAGTACAGTGGTGATGTTATTATCACTACCCTCGCCGGAGAGAAGGACGTCGGCAGGAGTCATGAGATCGCAAGTACTCTGCGCGTTATGCCGGGGGTGCAGAATTTTAGTGTTAGGTATTTGCAGGGTGGTGAGATCGAGGCGAATTATAAAACTCGCCGTGACTTTAGTGTTCTGCGTGATATCGCTAATACTCAGATAACAGGCATAAATCTAAAAGATGAGGAAAAATTATCCGAAATTTCTAAGTTCGTAGTTGAGGGTGAATTTTTAAACGAAAATGAAAGTGGTTATATACTTCTCGGGGCAAACTTATTGTACCGGTATTCAGCCGGGTTCGGAGATTTCTTTGCGTCTCTCGACGGAGTTTACCCGGGTGATGAGGTCAAAGTTACTGTCGGCAACAATACCAAGACTTTTATTGTAAAAGGAATTCTCGACACAAAAGTAGACCAAGTTTCGCTCCGTGCATTCTTGACCGAGGCAGATTTTTGGCGTCTAGTTGACCGACCAGGGTTGAATGCTAATGAGTTCGCAATACGTATCGATCCTTCTTCGGGGGTTACTTCTGACCAAGTAAAAGCAAATCTAGTCGCTGCTGGATTTAATGATAAAGGTAAAATACAGACTGCACTCGAAGCCATACCGGACTTCTTAAATCAGATCCGAATTGCTTTCGGACTTCTCGGTAATGTTATAGGACTTATCGGTATAGTTGTTGCTTCGATCACGATTTTCATTGTGATCTTTATCAACGCAGTTACTCGCCGTAAATATATCGGTATTATGAAAGGTATCGGCATCGAAGAGCGAGCTATAGAGATTTCCTATATGTTTCAGTCTATTTTCTACGCTTCTATCGGGGGACTCATAGGTATCTTTATAATTTACGCTATGCTGGTGCCACTTTTCCTCGCATATCCTCTCGACTTTCCGTTTTCTGATGGTATCCTCGTTGCACCTGTCGGAAGTGTGACTATAAAATTTTTCTTACTTCTTTTTGTGACTTTGATTGCAGGATATATTCCGGCGCGAAACATCGTAAAGAAGAACACCTTAGACAGTATTTTGGGAAGATAAATATAAATTTATGAGTATCATTAGCGTAAAAAATTTAAAGAAAACGTACGTAACAAAGGACATCGAAACTCCAGTACTTCGCGGCATCGACCTCGAGGTAAAAGAGGGAGAATTTCTCGGCATCATGGGGAAGTCTGGTGCTGGAAAGTCTACGCTCATGTATCAGATCGGACTTCTCGATCATCCGAGTGGCGGTGAGATCGTCCTCGACGGTGTGAATACTGAAAACCTTGAAACCGAAGACCGGACTCGTATGCGTCTTTTCTCTCTCGGATATGTATTTCAAGATTATGCGCTTATTCCGGAGCTCACCGCGATCGAAAATGTTATGATCCCTCTTCTCATGCAGGGCAAGTCGAGTATTCAGGCACGAAAAATCAGCTTAGATATGCTCACTAAAGTTGGTCTTTCGCATCGTTCCGACAACAAGCCGAGCCAGCTCTCCGGAGGTGAGCAGCAGAGAGTGTCTATCGCACGAGCTATGGCACATGATCCTTCGATTCTATTTGCTGACGAGCCTACAGCAAACCTCGACACTGCTTCAGGTCTTTCGGTAATGGAACTTTTCAAAGAAATTCATAAAAAGGGACAGACGATCGTGATGGTTACCCACGAAGAAGAATACGCAAAATACTGCGATCGTATTGTATACCTCGAAGATGGAAAGATAGTTCGGGAAATGAGTGGCAAGAATATCAAGTCCGTTTAGACATTTCAAAGTATAGTTGTTATACTTTTCACATTGTATGGAGAAAAAATATTACACGACAATTGGTCTCGAAATCCATGCAGAACTTAAAACTGCGACCAAGATGTTTTGTGGTTGCAAGAACGATCCTGATGCCAGTTCACCAAACATAAATATCTGCCCTGTGTGCATGGCACATCCTGGTGCTCTTCCAGTACCAAACAAAAAGGCCATCGAGCATGTGATTCGAGTTGGTCTTGCACTCGATTCAAAGATCGCAGATTTTACAGAGTTTGATCGTAAGAATTATTTTTACCCTGATATTCCAAAGGGTTATCAGATCTCACAATACAAATATCCGATCGTATCCGGCGGACACTTGGCACAGATGGATATAACCCGGATTCATCTCGAAGAAGATACAGCAAACAACAAGCATGACCGCGGTGATTTTTCTCTTATTGACTTTAACCGTGCTGGGGTGCCGCTTATGGAACTCGTCACTGAGCCGCATACGTTTGAGAGTGTGGATGATGCGGCAAAAATCGCGAGTAACTTTGCCAAGGAATATCAGCTCGTATTAGAGTACTTGGGTGCTTCCGAAGCAAACATGGAAAAAGGGGAGATGCGTGTGGAAGCAAATGTTTCTGTGTCACCGGATAAAGATAAAAGAGCAGAAAATTATGTAGAAGTGAAAAATTTGAACTCTTTCAGGAGTGTAGAGCGAGCTATCAAATACGAAGTCGAACGAATGATCAAACTGTGGGAAGAGGGTAAAGAATCTGAGATCGTAAAAGAAACGAGAGGATTTGATGAATCTAAGCAGAAAACTTTTTCTCAGCGTTCAAAGGAAAATGCACATGATTATCGGTATTTCCCTGACCCCGATCTCTCTAAAATGAAACTGCATGAAGCGTTTGACTTGGACAGAATGAAGAAAGATTTACCTGAGTTGCCTGAAGCAAAACGTGCACGATACAAGAGTGAATTTGGTATTAAGGACGAAGATATTGAAGTATATATCAATGATTTTTCGCTTGGTGCTTGGTTTGAGGAAATAGCTAAAATTTTAAATGATAAAGAAAAAATAAAAACTATCTCAAATTACATTACGACTGATTTTATTGGATTAAAGAAAAGCAATTCGGGTATACAGATGCCAGCTTCGGCCCACATGGCAGAGCTTGCCGGAATGATCACTGACGGCTCACTCGGTTCACGAGGAGCCAAAGATATTTTGGCGATGATTGTTGTAAATGATGATTCACCGGTAAAGATTGCGAAAGAAAAGAATCTTCTTCAAAGTAACGATGAAGGCGCACTTAAAAGCATCGTAGCGAAAATCATTGACGAAAATCCCGAAGTCGTGGCTACTTATAAGGCAGGTAAAGAAAATGCGATTATGTCACTCGTCGGTAAGGTGATCAAGGAATCAAAAGGTTCTGCTAATCCGCAGATTGTTATAAAACTTCTCAAAGAAATGCTTGCCACGTCGTAGCCTTAAAGCCGAAGACGGGTTATAATAAATAGCATGAAAACACTACGAGAGTGCATCAAAGACGCCGAAGCACGGCACGTTGCCGTCGGGCATTTTAATATTTCAAATTTGGAAACGTTGCATGCTATCTTTGCAGCAGCAAAGAAACTCGACCTTCCGGTAATTATTGGTTTATCAGAAGGAGAAGAAAAGTTTGTCGGTCGCGAAGAAGGTGTCGCGCTCGTGCGAGTCTTGCGAGAGAGGGAGAATTACCCGATATTTCTAAACGCAGATCATCATGGGAGTTTTGAATCAGTAAAAGCGGCGATTGACGCAGGCTTTGATATGGTTATCATCGACGCAGCAAAGCTCGGATTTGAAGAAAATATAAAAGTGACAAAAGAGTGTGTAGACTATGCGCGCAAAGTTACGGCAGAGACGGGACGCGATATCCTCGTAGAAGCAGAACTCGGGTATATCGGTTCTGGTTCTGATATTAAAGACTCCATACCCGAAGGGGCTGGGATCTTGACGACAGTAGAAGATGCAGTCAAATTTGTTCGGGAAACCGGGATTGATCTCTTTGCGCCTTCAGTCGGTAGTATTCACGGGCTCATAAAGTCCGGCAAGCCGCATATAAATGCAGAATTAGTGAAACAAATCAAAGATGCGACCGGTGTATCGCTTGTCCTTCACGGAGGCTCAGGGCTTCGTGACGAAGACTTTACCAATGCTATCGCTGCAGGGATATCTATCGTGCATATTAATTCCGAAATACGCCTCGCAGACCGGGATGCAGTGAAAAAGTCTATCGACGAACATCCGAATGAAATTACTCCGGCAAAGATCCTTCAACCAGCAGTCGATGCTATCGAACAAGTCGTCGAAAATCGACTGAAACTTTTTAATGGAATTAAATAGTGAGAAGATTTGAAAGAAGAAATTAAAAAAAATTTTAGAGGGGAAGTGGAGGATGATGATAGGACGCGGACGGCGTACTCGCGCGATGCGAGCTTGCTCGAAGTGCGACCCGAGCTTGTAGCGTTTCCGCTCGACAGTGAAGACGTGCAAGCTCTCGTAAAATGGGTAAATGAAAATAAAGAAAAATATCCCGGTCTCGCTATCACTCCGCGGTGTGCGGGGACCGATATGTCGGGCGGGGCGATCGGGGAGTCGATCGTGCTTGATTTCACTCGTCACATGAACAAGCTCATCGGCGGGCCGCTTCCGCATGATGACGGTACTTGGTCTATCACGGTAGAGCCTGGGATGATGTATCGTGACTTTGAGCAGATAACTCTCGCAAAGGGTTTGATATTGCCGTGTTATACGGCTTCGAAAAGTATGAATGCTGTTGGAGGTATGTATGGAA
>CAYGIL010000009.1:0-7587 GCA_964349965.1 uncultured Candidatus Saccharibacteria bacterium
ATTCTTAATATGCTGAACTTCGTTAGTTATCTCGCTAATTCTTTTTAAAATTTTATCGACACGATCCTTTTCTTTCTTCCCTTCCGCTTCGCGAAGTTCGTGCATTTTTGCTGCGAGTTCTTCCCTTAATTCCTCTTCTTGTAAATTAGCGAGGAGCTCTCCTACGTCCCTCTCTAGGTCTACCCCGCCTCCATAAAAAACTTCCGCTTCAAAAATCAAATTATTTCTTTCTATATCCGACACTTCTAAAAAATCAACTTTTTTAATATGTAAAATATCTGCAACTTTATCCAAAATCTGTTCAGTGTTTACAAATTTATCTTTCAGTGTTTGCTGCCAGAGAATAATGCTTTGTAATTTACGAACAATATAATCTTTACGAGATAAAACGCCTTCCAAGTCATGCAAACGAGTCGGGTCTTTTTGTTCTTCTTTTAGCTCGTCTTTTATTTTCTTGAGGTCATCTTTGAGTGCCTCCTCTTTTATAGACGAAGCGTCACTGATTTTCTTTACAAAATGCATTTGCTCTATAGAACTTTGCAATATATGCACATACGGCAGGACCGTATCTTTGATAACTCGTCCAGCTTTACGCATATCACCCTTAGCCTCTCTGATAGCCTTTTTGAGTACGAACTCAATAAGATGCTCTGATTCCCGTATAACCTTCTTCCACGATTCCGATCCGTGTTTAGAAACCAAATCAGCCGGATCAACGCCTTCTGGCAATGGAGCGACTTTCACATCCATACCGAGCGAAAGCGCTATCTTTCCCGCCCGGAGTGCAGCCTTCTGCCCCGCAGGATCTCCATCGAAAGCAAGAACGATGTTTTGAGAAAGCCGACGAACAAGTCCTAGATTAGAAATAGCATTTTCTCGAGAAGTCATCGCATCAGATAAAGCAGTACCGGAAGTCGCTACGGTATTCTTGAAACCCGCTTGATGAGAAAGTACAAGATCCATCTGACCTTCAACTAAAATCGAGAAATTATTTTTGCGAATTGCACTTTTTGCAAGATGAAGACCGTACAATACTGCAAATTTGTTAAAGATCGGTGTGTCGGGAGAGTTTAAATACTTCGCAGACTTTTCATCATCAATAAAAATCCTTCCAGAGAATGCGATTACACGACCCGTCGAGTCAAAAATCGGAAACATAACACGACCTCGAAAACGGTCATAGAACCCCTTATCAGATCGTTTTGCAAGCCCTGCTTTTTCTATTTCTTCATCAGTGAACTTCTTTGCCTTGAGATGATTATATAGGAGCCTCCAATCATTCTTGGCAAAACCAATTTCAAAGTTCTCTATACTTTCGTCCGAGATACCTCTATTGTGCAGATACTCAAGTACGTCTTTGTGTTCTTTTAGATTATTTTTAAAATATGAAGCCGCTTCTTTCATTACAGCATGCAACCTCTCTTTGAGAGACATCTCGGTTTCTTCTTCTACACCCGCATAATCACTCAGTCTGACGCCAGCTCGATCCGCGAGGAGCTTGAGTGCACCCTTGAAGTCGAGCCCTTCGAATTGTTCCACGAAAGTAAAAATGTCCCCAGACGCACTACAACCAAAGCAGTAAAAACTGCCTCGGTCTGGAGAGACAAAGAATGATGGTGTCTTTTCACTATGAAAAGGGCACCTAGCTTTCAAATTTGCGCCTGCCGGCTCGAGTTTGAGGTAAGATGAAATCACCTCCTCGATTGAAAGCCTCTCTTTGATTATGGTTACAGGTGAATTCATTGGTTAGTTACTAATAATCTTGTAAATTAGGGCTAGTGTTCGACTTGACATATTGTGTGGATTTGCTATAATACATAGGTATCACGAACGGAAAAGATCACCCCTTAAGGTTTCGTCCTTACGGGGCCTTTTCTTTTGTATAACCTAACTTAATTTCTAGACCGTTAAAAAATCTTAAAAATGGTCGACAAATTTTAAACTTGAGCAATGCAGAGAATTTAAAGCGATTAGGGATCATGACCGCTTCCAGTTTTTGTTTTTCGATAAAATGTTTCACCAAACAATAGAAATCACCATCACCTGTTACAATAACAGCTTTTTCGTAATCTGCATATTCAATCATTGCTTGTAAAACCAATTCCGCATCACAATTACCCTTTGTAACACCATCTCTATGTTTTAAAGTGGGTTTAAAGATACAAATGAAGCCGGCTTCTTGGAGAGATTTATAAAGGCCACTATTCCCTTCGATATAACCAATAAACAAGAAAGCTTTCGTAACATTATATTTCTCTTTTAAATATACACGAAAACGTTTGAAATCCAATCTCCAACCCAGGTCTCGAATACCTAAATTAAGATTCTGGCTATCAATAAATGCATAATTATTTTTTTGCTTATTTAGCATAAACTAATTACTTTTGAGGGCACAAGCTTGCTTTTACTTATCCAGAAGTTTTGTCTCTAAATCCAGTACCAGCTGGGATAAGTCGTCCGATGATCACATTTTCCTTGAGTCCGCGGAGATTATCTACGCCACCCTTCACCGCGTTTTCGATGAGAACACGGTTAGTATTTTGGAATGATGCCGCAGAGAGCCAGCTCTTTGTTCGTAGTGATACTTCGGTAATACCGAGAACAACAATTTCTGCTTTTGATTCTTTGCCCCCAATTTCTAGAACTCGTGCGTTCTCTTCGAGAAGATTGGTATATTCTACTATATCACCCACAGAGAAATTCGTTTCCCCTGCGTCCTTGATCTTGCGTCGTGAAAACATCTGACGCACGATGATCTCTGTATGCTTTCTTGAGATCGAAGCATTTTGAAGCTCGTACACCTTGTTGATTTCGCGGATGATGTACTTTTCTACGAGTTCTTTACCACCATATTTGAAGATCTCATTGATATCAGCAGAACCGTCGGTGATAAGTTGACCTTTGGTTACTCGATCACCTGACTTTACGATAGGCATACGGTGAAAACTAACAACGTATTCTATTTCTTTCTTTCCTTCAGTTTCTAAATCAGAAAGAACTTTGATTATTTTCTCTTTTGTTTCGGAAGTTTTAACTTCGATCACTTCACCGTCAGTCTGTGAAATCACTGCGGGATTCTTTGGCAAGCGTCGTTCAAAGACTTCTTCGATACGAGGAAGACCTGTGGTGATGTCCGTACCCGCCACACCTCCGGCGTGGAAAGTTCGTAGCGTAAGCTGAGTACCTGGTTCACCGATAGCCTGTGCAGCAATAATACCTACTGCTTCGCCGATTTTTACTATATGATTACGACCCAAGTCGAGCCCATAACACATAACACAAAGTCCGTGAGCTGTTTTACAAGTAAGCGGTGACCTTACAAAGACTTCTGTAAATCCTGCGTTCTCGATGTTAATAGCTTCTTCCTTAGTTACCAAAAATCCTTTCTTGTAAAGAACATTACCTTTGTCATCTGCTAGGTCGCCGGCGAGAATTCTTCCGCGAATATTCTTAGAAAGTGAAATTTCAATACCGGAAATATTTTCTTTGGTAACTATTTTGCCCTCCTTTGTACCGCAGTCATTTTCAGTAACTACTACATCCTGTGCCACATCAACGAGACGTCGAGTTAGGTATCCGGATTTCGCAGTGTTAAGTGCAGTATCAGAAGCACCTTTACGTGCACCGTGAGTCGTAACGAAGTATTCAACCGGTGAGAGACCTTCGTGATACGAAGCCACGATCGGGAATTCGAGAGTTTTACCTTGGTTGTTTTGGATTAAACCTTTCATTCCAATCATCTGACTCAAACTCGTCATCGTACCTCGAGCCTTTGAAGTAAAGAGGTCATAAGTCGAACTATTTATATCGAGTGTAGCCGGAAGAACTTTTTCTAGATCTTTCTTTGTACTAGTCCAAATTTCGATAATCTTCTGATATTTTTCATCAGTTGACAGAAGACCGTCTTTCCATTGAGACACTATCTCATCCTCGAGCTTACGTGCTGCCTCTATGATCCTTGGCTTCTCTGGTGAGATTTTAACATTATCTATACCCCAAGTCGTACCGGATACAGTCGCATACTTGAAACCGAATGTCTTTATCTTGTCTAGAATGCGCGGTGTATCATCGATGCCGTAGTGCATTATGAGCTCATCTAAGAGGGATGAAAGTCTGTCCTGAGTCATCTCATCGTTGATGTATGAGAAGTCATTTGGAAGGATCGTGTTAAACAAAAGTCTTCCGACAGAAGTTTCAAATACACCACCTTCGAATTTCTGGTACTTCGGTGTTTCAGTTGCAAGAACTTTTATCTTTGCACGAAGAGAAACTATTCCATACTCATACGCAGTGATCGCAGTATTTGGACTCTGAAAATATTTTCCTTCACCCAACTCTCCGTCCATAGACTTGGTCATCCAGTATGCACCAAGCACCATATCCATGCGAGGGTTCACTATAGGCTCGCCGTTTTGCGGCTTCAAGAGGTTTTTATTTGATGCCATCAAATCACGTGCTTCTGCCTGTGCTTCGTCGAGAAGTGGAACATATACTGCCATCTGGTCACCGTCGAAGTCAGCGTTAAAAGCCTGACACACGAGTGGGTGAATCTGAATCGCGTTACCTTCGATCAATATAGGCTTGAATGCTTGAATACCGAGTCTGTGCAAGGTCGGTGCGCGGTTTAATAGTACATATTTGCCATCAATTACTTCTTCGAGCATTGCCCAAACAACACCTTCACGCTCTTCGATCAACTTGTTTGCACCACGAATGTTAAATGCAAGTTCTGCCTGAAGGATCTTTGAGATCACGAAGGGCCTGAAGAGTTCCAGCGCCATGTGCTTTGGAAGTCCGCATTGATCAAGTTTCAAATCCGGACCAACAACGATAACTGAACGACCAGAGTAGTCTACTCGCTTACCGAGCAAATTCTGACGGAAAAGACCTTGTTTTGATTTAAGATTATCTGAGAGAGATTTAAGTGGACGTTTCTGAGACTGACTCATTGCAGCAGAATCGTTCTGCTTGGCGATCGAGTTATCAATGAGAGCATCTACTGCTTCTTGAATAATTCTTTTTTCGTTTCGAAGAATAACATCTGGAGCGTTTATCTCTTTGAGCTTCTTTAAACGATTATTTCGATTTATAACGCGACGATACAAGTCGTTCAAATCCGAAGTTGCATGTCGGCCGCCATCGAGCGCCACCATCGGTCGTAGTACCGGAGGGATAACCGGAATCACAGTCAAGAACATCCATTCAGGGCGGATATTTGCATAAATCATCGCTCGAATAAGCGACAATCGCTTCTGAAGTTTTTCTTTCTCTACTGCGCTCGCCTTCTCAAGCATAGTTTCCGTATGGGTCTTAAGCTTGTTTAAATCCAAGTTTTTAAATATGGAGTAGATAGCTTCTGCTCCGATATTTGCCTCAAAGCACGTACCGTATTTTAGAGAATAGTGATGAAATGAAATTTCATTGAGCACTTTGCCTTCGTAGATCTCGGCGATTTCTTTCTTCGTGATAGAAAGCAAATTCTTGAGCTTTTCGCGTGTTTCTTCGTCAGCTGCATTCTTGAGCTTTGACTTGTACTCACGATCGAGGTTCGAGACGATACCCTGCTTTTCCTCTTCGTGAACTTTCACAATAATATAACCCGCAAAATAGATAACTTTCTCGAGATCAGAAACAGAGATATTGAGAAGAATACTCATTCGTGATGGAACGCCTCGGAGAAACCATATATGCGACACAGGAGTCGCGAGTTCGATGTGGCCCATTCGTTCACGTCGAACGATCGAACGTGTAACTTCAACTCCACATTTCTCACAAATGATGTCCTTGTAGCGAATACGTCGGTATTTTCCACAGTAACATTCATAGTCTTTTTCTGGACCGAAAATCTTTTCATCAAAGAGGCCGCCACGCTCACTGCGACCGGTTCGGTAGTTGATTGTTTCCGGTTTGGTAACTTCACCGTATGACCACTCGAGTATGTTTTGAGGAGAAGCGAGCTTGAGTGCTATAGAATCAAATTCAGTTGTATTTAGTGTTTTCATATATTTTTATTTATTTATGAATTTGATTAATTGCTAATCTCATCACTCTTTCTAAGATCGACATCTAGAGCGAGACCGCGTAGGTAGTTCAAAAGAACGTTAAAGGATGCTGGAGCATTTGGCGGTCTGATTATTTCATTTTTGATGATTGAGTCAAATGTTGCTGAACGTCCTGCGATATCATCAGATTTGATCGTAAGCATTTCACGGAGCGTATATGCAGCACCGTAACCTTCGAGAGCCCAGACTTCCATTTCTCCGAATCTCTGACCACCGCCCTGTGCCTTACCGCCGAGTGGCTGCTGAGTGATGAGAGAGTACGGTCCGATAGAACGCATGTGGATCTTGTCCTCCACCATATGGTGAAGCTTGAGCATATACATGTATCCAACTGCGACGTTTTGTTCAAATGCTTCACCTGTTCTTCCGTCAAAGAGCTTGAGTCGTCCGTTTTCAGGGAATCCTGCCTTTACGAGTTCACCACGGATCTCATCATGCGTTGCACCTAAAAACGGTGGAACGATAGCCTGATACCCAAGTGTATTTGCTGCAAGACCGAGGTGCATTTCCAATATCTGCCCCAAGTTCATACGAGAAGGCACACCAAGTGGAGAAAGTATAATATCAACCTGTCGTCCATCTGCTGCATACGGCATATCTTCTTCTGGCATGATACGAGAGATAACACCTTTGTTGCCGTGACGACCGGAAAGCTTGTCGCCAACAGAAATATTTCTAACCTGTGCTACCTCGATAACAATTTTCTTTATGATTCCTGCTTCGAGTGCGTGACCGAGATCACGAGAAAAAATCTTTACACCTATCACTCGTCCACGCTTGCCGTGCTCTACTCGCAGTGACGTGTCTTTGACGTCACGAGCCTTTTCAGCAAAAATACTTCGGAGCAATCTCTCTTCTGGTGTAAGTTCAGTTTCACCTTTTGGCGTGATCTTACCCACAAGAATATCGTTTTCTCTAACTTCTGCCCCAACGCGAACTATACCGTCTTCATCTAGATCTTTGAGTTTTATTTCACCTATGTTAGGTATGTCTCGAGTAGTTATTTCGGGTCCGAGCTTAGTGTCACGAACAACACAAGTAAATTCTTCGAGATACACAGAAGTGAATTTACTTTTCTTTACGAGTCTTTCAGAAACAATGATAGCGTCTTCGTATGTAGATCCGGACCAAGAAAGGAATGCTACAAAAATATTTTGTCCTAGGGAAATCTGCCCGCCAACAGTGCTCGAGGTATCTGCGAGCACGTCACCCTTTTTCACCTTATCTCCGACGTTTACCGACGGACGCTGATGAAATACAGAGAAGTTGTTGTTTCGCATAAAGTTTACAAGCTCATACGTTTTTTCTTTCTGTTTTTCACCTTTATTCTCTTTGCTTTCAATAACTACTTTCTTTGCATCAACATACGAAACAACTCCATCGTGTTCTGCGATGATAAGTCGGCCGCCATCTCGGGATGCGAGTTCTTCGATACCAGTTGCTACGAGTGGAGCCTCGGGCAATACGCACGGTACTGCCTGCTTCTGCATGTTACTTCCCATGAGTGCTCTGTTCGCGTCATTGT
>CAYGIL010000009.1:7687-12318 GCA_964349965.1 uncultured Candidatus Saccharibacteria bacterium
GGTACTGCCTGCTTCTGCATGTTACTTCCCATGAGTGCTCTGTTCGCGTCATTGTGTTCAAAGAATGGAATAAGCGAAGTTGCTATAGAGAAACCTTGGTTTGTCGCAACATCGATAAAATCAACTTCATTTTTTGAAATCTTACCTGGTTCAGTTTTGATACGAGCTTCTACCTTTTCTTCTGTAATATTTCCATTTTCATCATAAGGAATTCCGGCATGAGCGATGTTATGCTGCTCTTCTTGGATAGCATTTAGATATACCATCTCGCCAGTAATCTTGCCGTTTTTTACTTTGATGTAGGGGGTTTCGATAATACCAAAGTCGTTTATGCGAGCGTATGTCGAAAGGTGCAATATGAGACCAATGTTTGGGCCTTCAGGGGTGTGTATCGGACAAACGCGACCATAGTGCGAAGGGTGCACGTCACGAACTTCGAGTCCTGCGCGTTCGCGAGTGAGTCCGCCGGGACCAAGTGCTGAGAGCGTACGCAAATGTTCGATTTCGTTCAAGACGTTTTCCTGAGCCATGAACTGCGAAAGCTGGTTCGTGGTGAAAAATTCTTTGATACGAGCCTGGAGCGGGCGCTGGTTGATGATATGAATCGGCATCGCAGTATCAACATCGATTATCGACATACGATCCTGGATATTTCGCTTGATCTGCATCATACCTGTACGGATCTTCTGCTGGAGAATCTCTCCGACAAACCGCACACGTCGCTGACCGAGGTGATCGATATCATCTGCGTGAGCGTTCGGAGTATTATTCAAATTGATGATGTGAGCGATAACAATTGCAAGGTCTTCTTTTGAGATAGTTCGTCGTCCGAGCTCCTTTTCATCCATTGGCTTATTGAATCTCTGATTAAATCTGAAACGGCCAACAGAAGAAAGATCATAACGCTCTTTGGTAAAGAGCGAATCGATGAATTCCTTGGCATTATCCGCAGTTGCCATATCGCCGTCACGCAGACGCTTGTATATCTCTATATATGCGTCATTTAAAGTCTTCGCTGTATCTTTCTGAAAGCACGCTTTCATTCCAGCCTCTATTCCTTTATTATTTGATGCAGCTTTTACCGCCGCTAAAATAGCTTCATTTGTTTCAAAACCCAAAACTCGAAGAAGCGCCGTTGCAGGAAACTTACGCTTCTTGTCGATACGAACGTAAATACCACCGTCTGCCTCGGACTCTATCTCTATCCACACACCTCGTGCAGGTATAACCTTTGCACCAAAGTATGTTTTACCTTTTGTTTCACTTTCAGTAAAGAAAACACCGAAAGATCGCGCGAGCTGAGGCACGATGACACGCTCGACACCGTTGATAATGAACGTTCCATGTGCCGTCATGAGCGGAAGGTCAGACATAAAGATTTCTTGTTCTTTTACAGAACCTAGGATCTTGTTTGTAAGTTTTACCCGGGCCTTGAGCTGACCCTGATACGAAAGTTTGTTTACCTTTGCGTAACTTTCGTCGTATTTACATTCTGCAAGAGAAAACGAAACAAACTCAAGTTCGAATTTCTTGACTGAGTAATCATTGATCGGAGAGAATTCCTTGAACACTTCCCCAATACCTTGCTCTACCATCCACTTAAAACTTTTGACCTGTGCTTCGATCAAATTTGGAAACTCAACCAACGGCTTTTTATAGCGCGAGAAATACTTCTTTGGAAGCTTGACCTCCGTATGCTCTGTTGACATGTATTATTTTATACACAAGGCATCAAAACGCAAAAAAGAAAAACAGGTAAAACGCTTTTCTTTGTAGCCTTTCAAAACCTTATATAGAATATGATTAAGCGAACTCTAGTAAATAAGCTAGATTCAAGCAATAACTCAATCAACGAATCGTCTGTACAATATACTCTTTTTATATATTTTGTCAACCCGGTAGTAGAACTTTTTCAAAAGTCTCACTACCGGGTCAAATCCCTCCTTATGGGACATTAACCTTAGAGTCTGGGTCTTTAAAATTAGACAAAAAGAGCACTATGCCGTATTTAACTAAGGGTGACTCATGACTGTATTGCGGAAATTGTTCATCAAAAATTAAAACTCGTTTGTCTAAAATAAGTGAAAGTTTTTTTAGATCTTTTGACGACGCAAGCGCAAGTGACACATCTATAGACTCTTTTGTTGCCCTCACTGTGACTTTTTCGACTTCTTGAGCAAACTCTTTTCGAAGTCTCGCTTGTTCTTCGGGAGTAAGTTCTTTGGAATCTTTGTCTAACTGGGAACCATATAACATATCTTCCAGTAATGACACGGCTGCTCCGCCCAAAGCTCCGATTGAACCGGCCTTCACTGCGTCTGGTTTATCAGAAATACGATTAGCCAACACACCCGCCACTGCTCCGCCGCCAATCAAAAGAAGTCTCTTTTCTTCTGCGTTTTGTGAAGACCTGGCATCCAAGTACTCCTCAAAGGCAGCTATCTTATCCTTTTTAGCAAGCTGGATTCCTTGATCTAATTTTTCTTCAATTTTTTCCGCAAAGGCTTTCTTGTCGCTACCCTCGATCGAATTACGAAGTGTTACTATTTCTTCAAATAGAAGACTATCAAAATCCTCTATGCGAGAACTCGGCTGTGCGCTTACAATTGCCTCAAACAACAAAGATCCAACCGCCGCTCCCGCAGCAGTCTTTAGAAAATCCCGACGTCTTATTTTCCCTTCTCCTTCCATCCGTCTATTTTAGCATGATTTCCAGAAAGCAAAACCTTTGGCACGCGGTATTTTTTGCCTTTATACGCAAAGACTTCCGGTCGAGTATAGACTTCGCTACTCGATACTCGCTCCTCCTCGAGGGACTCGTATTTTCCCAGTACTCCGGGAACCTGGCGAGAGATAGAATCAATGAGAGTCATAGCGGGTAGCTCTCCGCCGGTGAGCACATAATCCCCTACGGAAATTTCCTCAGCCCGCAAAATCTTTTGCACTCGCGCATCGATACCTTCATATCTACCAGAAATCAAAATAATATCTGTGTACTTTTTCACAGACTTTTTTGCATACTCCGTATCAAATTTTTTACCAGACGGAGAAAAAATTATTATCTTTACTTTATTTTTATTGAGGACTCCCCTCGATATTTTAATTTTAGAAAATGCCTTGAGGAAAAGCTCAGGTCGAAGCACCATTCCGGGTCCACCGCCATACGGCCGCGCATCCACGCGCTTTTTGGGTTCACAAAAATCCCGTGGGTTATAAAAACTCACTTTGATCTTTTTATCCTTGATCGCCCGACCGATGATCGACTCTTTGAGGTATGAGTCGAACATTTCGGGGAAAATTGTGATTATATGAAAGCGCATAGATGAGTTATAGCACGAAAGTTATATATTTAAAATTAAAACAGCCGGCAACCCTCGAGGGTGTCGCCGGCCATTTTTTGAGGACATAGGGCCCTCTGCCTTTTCTAGCTTACGTTGAGCTAGAATTTGTTCGCCTCCCAAAGAGTTTCAGGAGGCGTGTAGTTCGTGCCAATCATTTGGCCGACAAATTCGATCTTGGTGATCTTATTGCCGACCAGGGTAACACGAACCTGCTTCGCGTCGAGTCGAGGAATCAGGGCGTGCATGCGACGCCCTTCCTTGATTTCAGGGTCGGTTTTCACCGCCCCATTGCTCGCCTCAGACGTGCGGGCCGAGTAGTGAGCCCGCACGCTTCGACTTCGGCCTTCGCCGGGAAGCTCGAGGCCGATTGCAAATTCGATATCAAAGCATTCGCCCCCATCACAGTTGGGGGCTTTTGTGAAATCCTCAACCAAGAGACTCACCCCGACCGCGATCGGCGTGAGTTCAGCCACCACAGGCGTTGGAGTTGGCGTCGGCACCAACTCCCTGAGCGGCCTCCCCTCAGGGTTTTTGGGTGCGTCGCACCCAATCAAAACCAACGCCAAACAAAACACGCAAAAGAAATTTTTCATCGTAATCTCCCGTGGTCAACCTGGCAGGTTGACCACAACCCGCATTTTTAAAGAAAAAAATCGTCAGAACCTGACAGTCAGGCCAGACGATATTCCGAATTCATAAAAGCATATATATATATATTGTCAAGAGCAACACTAAAAAACACTTACAAAATAAGTGTTTTTTAGTGTTTAAGTATTTTATTTCTAACTATATCCCCTTCAAATCTTCCATTGCTTCATCTACAGTCTTGAACGAAGTCTGAGATGTGGTCGGGCCGCCGCGGGTATAGCCTGAATCCCCTTCTTTACCGCCGGCACTGTTGCCTCGGTCACTACCTTCGGGTTCATTGATCTTCAAGTTTACGCGAGCGTTATTCTTCATACCGATGATACGAAGGAGGGTTCGGATCGCCTTTGCGGTGTTACCCATACGGCCGATGATCTTGCCCATGTCGCTCGGATTGACGGTGAGGGTGATAAGTACACCCATTTCGTCTACAGTGCGCTCGATCTTTACATCATTTGGATTATCAACGAGAGCCTTTACTACGTATTCTAAAAATATCTTGTCTGCTTCTTCTGGCATATGTACTAAATTATATTACTTTTTATAATGCAGTATTCCGACGGGTTAGACTGCTTAGAGTATTATACAAAACTATTTACCAGCCTTCAACTCCTTTCGCTTCTGAGTTGGCTTTTTCTTTGGAAG